>NZ_LQXW01000046.1:0-18582 GCF_001586765.1 Pseudomonas sp. ABFPK
AATGCCCCCCCTGCGTCGCTGCGCTCCGACTGCCCGGCCGGATGGCCGTGGAACAGGTGGCCAGATGGCCGTGGAATGCCTGGCCAGATGAGAGCGGACTGGGTGGCCGGATGGCGTGGAATCCGCACGCAGTTACGAACATTATCCCAAGGCAGCGTCTTATGGGCTGGAGCCCGCGGAGAACTTCGGATTGGACCTACGCAAGTGTTCAAGGCATTGCTGGGCGGCTACTGAGAAGTTCGAGTTGCCGGTAGCCGTGGTGCCGGTCGTTTGGCACTGACGGCAGGCGAAGTTTCCCACCGCAACCAGAACATTGTGATTCGGGCTGATGGACGTGAATTTCGCGAGGCAGGTGTTCAGGTAATGGCTTGCGCCGAGAGATAGGGCGAGGTGGCGGTTCGGTTGGCGGCGTCAGTTCCGTCTGGCTGACTTGCAACTCTTCAAGACTCAGTTGGAGCTGATCGATCATCGCGTCCAGTTGCTCGGAGCTGCGACCGAACTGCGTACGACGCAGCTTGGCGATCATCATTTTCAAGCGCTCAATCTCTGCCCGCTGGGCAGAGACCAGAGCCTTCAAGACTTGAAGATCGTTAGGCAGAGAGTCGGTCGCGAGAGTCATGACCGAATGTTACTTGGGATTTTTTTCAGCGTGGCAAGTCAGACCGCGAGGACAGGTGCTGTACGAATTGGCCTGCGCCAATCAATGCCTTCCAACAGCATCGACAACTGCGCAGCCGTCAGCGACACGCTGCCGCTGGTTGCTTGCGGCCAGACGAAGCGCCCTTGTTCCAGCCGTTTGCAAAACAGGCACAACCCGTCGCCGTCCCACCACAGCAATTTGATCCGGTCACCGCGCCGTCCGCGAAAGGCGAAAATCTGACCGGAGAACGGATCGGCTTTAAGCTGAGTCTGCACCAGTGCGGCTAAACCGTCGAAGCCACGGCGCATGTCCGTGACACCGGCGGCGATCCAGATGCGGGCTCCAGCGGGAGGAGAAATCATCGCAATAACTGCTGCAAGATGAGTTGCAGGGTCTGCGGGTCAGGCGTGCCAGTGATGCGCAGCTTACGGGCTGCCCATGCCCGAAGGTTCTGAAGCTAACCAGTATCTTTTTTTCGACTTGGTTGAGACTGTCGGCAGAAATCGGCGTATTCGTGCCGGTGAGCACGAAGAGAATGTCTACACCGTGATTCGTGATGGCTGCGAGATAATCAGCTTTAGGCATGCGTTTGCCACTTTCGTATTTGCCTTCAGCGTTTGCCTCCACACCACCTAATTGACCAAACGCACGTTGCGAAAGACGTAAGCGCTCCCTTTCGCTTCGTAATCGACAGCCAATTCAATCCATATGAATACTCAAACAAGTAAGCTCTATTCGTTAGGGTTGTAAATTGATTCAGCCTGAACCAATTTTAACCAGTATGAATGATTTTGAACCATGTCACGCTTGGAGCAGCGCCGCGTAAAGGGCAAACGTCCGAGCATCATGACGACCACCCAACAAGGTAAATCCGACCAAGAGTTTCATTCTTGAGAGATTGCGTTACCCCCGCCACATCAATTGAAGGCTTCAGCTAGCAGGCGAATATGAAGTCTGCGTTAATTTGAGAAAAGTCGCATTAATTTCAGAAACCTTATTGAACCATTGGCTCATTTGTCACTCTGAGACCACCGCAAAACTGTCGATGTTTCTCGCTCAGTCACGCAAGCGGCTGAACACGTAGTCGTGATCTTTTTGCGGGGTATGGCAGGCAAAGCAGGCGGTCGTCGCCTTGGCACGCACGACGCGATTGGCTGAGTCACCGCTGCCGAAGCCTTCGAACCCCCAGCCCCCCGTCGCACTGAACTGCTTCGCATCCTTGTGCATGACGCCCACAACCTTGCGCGCTCCTTCGGTCACAGCATTGTCGGCCCGCTTCGCGTCCAGCAAATCGAACACGATGACCGCGCCATCCGGAAACTTACCTGATCGGTAACCTTCCATCGCTTGCTTATTGGCATACAGGTGATGGATGCCGCCGAAGGCTTCGTAAAGCGGATGTCCCTGGTCAATGACCATACTCTTGACGTGGTGCCAGTCGCGGTAGCCGGTCGGGTACGGCACTTCCGCATCTGTCGCCAGGACAGGGTTGACGAGGGTTGCCAGTGTCAGTGCAGCGAGTAAGCGCTTCATGGTTGCCTCAGTACTTCAGTCCGCGAGCGCGGCACCGAAGTTGATGTGAATGATTGGTGGTCGATACCAGCGCAGGTGCCGACTTCACGCTAAACCCCTCCGCCTGGGCGATGCGTCCTTGCTGATCACCGAGAAGCGTCACTGCAACCTGATTGCGCGCCGGGTCGAGAGCGCTGGAGTACTGCTGTTCTACAGACACTACATCGGAGAGCTGTTGTAAAAAACAGAGCCTTGCTCATGTCCGACTCCTCTATCGCTGGCTTTAGAGCATCGCCACGATGCATTACTGGAATTAGAGCTTGCTACCTCTATCTCGTCAAATTATGCATCGAGGAACACTGGTGTTGAGGGGACCTGCTGCTCAATGGGTTGCCGACCGATACGTTGCCAGATCACATTCCCACTGAACAGCAGTCGCATCACTTGCACACAATCGCCCTTAGCGTTGGGATCAGGAAGGTGTGTTGGACGGACGGTTATGGGCACACTTCTTGAAACGATTCGTCTGCGGCATGTTGTTTGGCTGACACTCCCCAGTGATTTTTTTGTAAGTCCTTCCCTTCTGGCAGATTCCGTCCGACGGACAGAACATACTTGGAGGGAGTATCAGAGCATTTTCGTAGCACATTTAGAGAGCGAGAGCTTACGGAATTACAACTTGCCCGAGGGTAGATCTACTACCTTGGGGTCGCTCTGCTTTGCCTTTAGAACACGGGTCTCGGCTATCAATACCTCGTTAATCGAGGCGAGGTTGGCAATCTTCACGCGTAGCTCCTCATTCTCTTGGCGGAGCATTCGATTTTTCTCGCGTTCAGCCAAGAGATCCTGGTGTTTCACATCCCGCTGAGCACGACTCGAACGTCCCTGAGCTTCACGGATCGCTTCGGCGATATTTGGGTAGTGATTGTGGATCAGCGCCGTCGAAACACCGGCCTCACGCGCCACCGCGGCGATGGTGACCTTGGATTCTCCGGTGTGCGTCCGACCACGCTGGATGCGCGCGAGCGCGAGTTGCAAATCCCGCTCGCGGGCGTCCGAGGGCTTGCGTTTGATCGTCATACTACGTTCGCCTCCGGGTCGTATCCAAGCTGCATAAGCACGTCACGACAGCGATCCAAATCACGCAATACGCGCTGTCGACCACCGTCACCAATATCGTTGCAATCCAACAACCCCTTCAAGTTGCCATAAAGACGCTGGTAGATACCAACATGGGCACCTCCAATCACGGCGTTGTTGCAGTCGCCGCAGCGCGTTCGCTCCATGGTGTTGCCGACGCAACGATCATCGGCGGCGGTACACCAGGCATGACCATTACTTCGAATCGCGGTGCTCTCAGCAATCGAGGTCACCATCGAGGCGTGGTTCTTGAAGATCGCGAGGTTCGCCGAATCGCGCTGCCAATGCTTGATCGATCGACCGTAGCCGCCAGTCAGTGGTGTGTCCCCCAGCCAAGTACCGACGACCTCGGACTTGATGTCTTCGAGTTCTGACTGGATGTCTTCGTACAGTTCGATATCGAGATGCTGCCCCCAATCTTGATCCATGGCGTAGCCCAAGGTCATGTCCATGGACCAGTGCGCGAAATGCTCACGCAGGTAACGCAGGTCGCCAAACTGGCTATGCGCTGCGTAGTTGGCGAATTTACGGCGAAATTGATGGCTGGCTAAGATCCAGATCAGACCACAGCTCTTCGCGAACGCTTTGAGGCACATGTTCCATGCCGAACCCGAGAGGGTACGAACTTGATTACGCTTCGTGGCAGCCACCCCGAGAAAGAGAGCCTGCTGATGCTTCTGCGCCGTGGCGATTTGCGGATCACTCGAGTTAAGCATTCTTCGCTCGGCGATCTCAGCGTCGATCATCGCCTGGTACGGCTCGGCCCAACGCTCCATTAGGCGCAACACGTGCACAGCAATTTCTGGAATCATCCAGTCGTGCACGCCGGTATCGGTTTTTTCCGATGTGGAGCGCAGCCAGTGGAAGACCGTGCCTTCATCGTCTTCCGTACGGTGGTGCGCGCCAGATTTTACGTTGGCCAACTCATGATTCCGGCAACCGGAGGTGCTGGCCAGAACGATATAGGAGGCAGTTCTCAAATCTTTAATCGCTTGGTTGAATGTCTCAAGCCCGCCTTCCCACCCAAGAGCCGTCAGCTGGCGAACCTTATGCTCCTGAACTGATCTGATCACCTGTCCCTTGCGCGCTACTGCGACGCTATCGAGGGCGTCGCGCAGATCGAGCAGACGCTCACCGCGCTGAACCTGTTCATAGGCCTTCTCGAACAAAGTACAAAACACCTCATCTGGTATCAACGGCGTTTTGCCGGCCTCACTGTTGAGGGAGGCTCTACCGGCCAGGGCTCTCGCCGATGTATCAGGCCAGGGATGTCTTGGGATTGGGTCGTTGGTGTACTGACTGAGTTCATGAAGCGCCTCGACTGACATAAAACGACGTTCAAGGGCCGCCGGAGACAGCGCCTGCCCCCGATTGCGACGCGTCTGTCGGATCTCCTTGCACTCGGCGACGTAATTTGCACAGATCATGGGCGTTACAGCGCCGAAGTGACCGAGCTTAAGCGCGCTTAGATACCGTAGAAAGGGCAATACATTTTCAAAAACATTGCGCAAAGTACTTGCCACGGGACGCTTCTGCCCTGCGCGACCGCGCCGTAGGTAGCGGTACAAGAGGGACTTCATCACCGTTACAAACGCAGCGGGTACTCGATTGAAGTCCAAATTCCTCATGTTGTCCGGTACATTGCTAGTCAACCCTTCGAGCGGCCAAATGTTGTCGCGATAGCGACTGAGGATGACCCAGTGGCCATCAACATGGATGGCGCTGACAATGAGTGCTTCGCGGTCGCCCTCGGGCAACTCACGTATATCCCCTGGTTGTAGTTCGATGCTTGCCCAAGGCAACATGGCCACATTGCTTTTGCTCATGCAAACATCTCCAGACTTTCCACTACATCGGACGACCAAAACGGGTGCGGATCGCGGCGAGCCTGCTCGCGAGCAGCTTCAACGACGGCCGATTTGAAGGTTCCACGCCGCAGCCCTTCAGCCACGATATAGTCGTCAATCAATCGAGGAATATGCGCGTATTCCTGCGCCCAACGCCGCTTGTTCATGCGGGTACGCTCCGCAAACACACGGAAGTAAAAACTAAATAGCCGGTGCAAATCGTCTCCCGTGACCGCGTAATGTTTGCATCGCAGACAGTTGAGGAATGAGAAGCACGCTTCCCCCTCACGTTTTGGTGCATATTGGCCGTTCACCGGATCACCACAGCGCCCCATTGGGGTAGTTTTGTAAGTAGCGCCAATGGTCCGGCTGAGCAGTTCCTGAACCATTATCTCGCCCATAAACTGCCAGTTGCGCCTCGCGTCTGCGCTAGGTGCCAAGTAATTTCGTCCGGCCACCTGTGGTGTGTTACCAAGCGCGATGGCCGTGGTCATCAGGTCACCCGCGAGCAATTCGAATATTCGGTTGGCAAACGTTTTACGTAGTCGAGAGATGTTGATGCGCAGCGGCCGACCATCCGTATCGACGAGTCCATAATCAGTCACCAATTTTTTGGCCGCTAGTTTCAACGCTGAATCCGTCAGGACAATGACCGTGCCGACGCCTGGACCACGGTGCACGCGATACAGCCAAACGCAATCCTTGATGTCGTTCGGAGCCTCCGCACGCAGCGTTTCACTGTGAGCAAGGACACGGCGGATCAGGCGTTCAATGTTGGTTTTGATGGTTGGGGTCGACTCCAGACGACGCTCAGTGGCGCTCTCTGCGCGCAGAGCCACTTTACTGCTGCTGTGTCCGCGACGTTTCCAGAGGACCAAAAAGACACTGTTGTCTTTGGGGTGAGCGCGCAGGCAATCGTGCCCCATCTCCAGCAGCGGCGTGGCGTTACGCCCGGTGTGCAGCGCAACGGTCAACAAGGCATAAGCCAGTAGCTCACCTGTCACAACGGCGTCTTCATTCCAGATTGGCAGGGTCGCCTGTTTTAATGCTGAGGTGAACGCTTGTCGCTGACGTTTCGGTAGTGGCGTTTCCCCCTTACTCTTGCCACTGTTTGGGAACGGGTTTCGCGGAAACGTCGCATCGTCCCCTGTGGTGACCAACGAAATTATCCCTCTGCGGCCCAACGCGTGAAGGACGCACTTCATACCGGTGTAGTGAGTACTCTGGCTAAGCGTGGTAATGCCCAATCCAGCAAGGTAGCCAAGAAAATCGTCAATCAATGCGCGATCGATGGCGTTCAGGGTCAACTCACGGCTGAGCGCGGTTGCACGCAAAATCATGAAGTTAAGGAAGTGGCGTAAACCGCCTTTACAGAAGCTTGCTACGGTACTCGCTTCGACCCCAGTGTCCTGCTGGGCCAGAAAGCGTTCAGTCTGTCGCTGACAGGCATACGTGATTGAATCGATACCCACGCCGTACCAGAAAGCGAAGTCGATGCCTCGGGAACGCGTGGCATTCCTTCCGAAATTGACCTTTGTGTGGACAGGTGGAATCACTTCGGGCAGAACAATGACAGACCCGTTCGCGTCGTGACTATGCTCGACTTGCGGGATATTGAGGTCGGTCTTTAAGAAGACCTTGCGCTTCCCCATTAAACAGCTCCCAAGTCGTCAGACAGTTCATCGTCGTAAGCCAGCACCGCGTTGTCGGCCAGTTCGTTGACCAAGTGCAGGTACACCATCGTCGTCTGGATCGAACTATGACCGAGCTGCCGCTGCACAAACACGAGCGGTTCCAGGCTGCTGCCATTGCGCTGAAGGGCGACCAGAGTATGGGTCGCGTAGGTGTGGCGAAGCATGTGCGTATGAACCTTGATATCCGCACGCTTGCCAATTTCTCGGACAATGCGTTCGATGCGTTTACCATCATCGGCGTAGGGCTCACCGAACTGATTCAAGAACAGCGATTTGTGTTGAGTACGACTCAGTGAAGCCCGCTCACCACGAACCTGCACTACATACCGGTACAGATCCGCGAGAAAGCGTCGACTGATATAGATGTCACGCGGCTTGCTTCCCTTCGTTCGCATTCCGTGACCATCGTGTGGATCAAGGCGAATCCGGATGTTGCGCTCGTGCCTACCGGCTTTGTCCGGATCGAAGACATACGCCAACGGAAAAGAGGCGATTTCCGCTCGCCGCAGGCCAGTCTGAAGTCCAAGTCGAATCATCATTCGGTGATGCGGATTTTCCGCCTTCTCCAGCAACTCCTTAATCTCATCCATGCTGAGGAACTTCGGCAGCACCCGATGCTGACGCGGCATGACGTCGTTCACCATTGCCTTTCCGCCGCTGGCATCGATGTGTGCAAGAAAGCCGGGAGCCCGCTTGATCTTCCGCTCCTCATAACCAAACGGCAGTCTGCTCACCCATTCCTGCTGCTGGGCATACTCATAAAACTTGCAGATATAGTGGAGTCGTTGCCGGGTTGTTGATCGGGCCAACTGACACTCCACCAGGCAGTAGTCCCGGTAACCGGCAACGACACTCTTGGCCTCGCCACGATCTACGTCTCGCCAGTCGAGCTCATGTGCCTGAAGGAAACTGAAAAAGTCGTAAAGAGCACGCCCCGTGCTTGGCCAAGATTTCCGCGACCCAATGGCTCCCCGCAATAGAAAGTGGCGCATGAATTCATTGGCAGGAACGCAACTGTCCATCGTGTCCCAAAGCAAGATCGGAAAGCCTGGATACGGGCGACCGCCAATCACCAAGAGTTCAGTAGCCCACACAAGCTCCATCAACCGCCCCCCCAACCTATGATCTAAACCAATGCTTCTATGGTTGCTTTCTAAATTACTGTTTATAAAGTACTTACCTTCTAACTTTTATCAAGCCCCAGAACAACTCATTCTACGCGAGCTGCGAGCGAGTGTTCCGGCCGGATCTGGCCAAGATTCCCATCGTGGTGCTGAGCAACAATGATGGCTGTGTGATTGCCAGGTCCTACGATGCCAAGCCGTTCGTGAAGATGGGAGAGCCCTATTTCCAAGTCAGGGAGAAGCTGCGCCGGCATGGCATCGTGGCGTTCTCGTCCAACTATGCGCTATATGGCGACATGAGCGAACGGGTTATGTCGCTAATCGAGTCGATGGTGCCGGCGGCCGAGGTCTATTCGATCGACGAATGCTTCGCAGATCTCACGGGCGTGCAGGGGAACCTGACCCAGTTCGGCCGGGAGGTGCGCGCCAAGGTGCTGCACTGTACCGGTATCCCCGTCGGTGTGGGGATCGCCCGCACCAAGACCCTGGCAAAGCTCGCCAACCACACTGCCAAGCGGCTGCAGGCGCATACGGGCGGGGTGGTCGATATCACTGATGACTTCAAGCGGGACTGGGTGTTGCGTAACACTGAGGTGAAAGAGGTCTGGGGCATTGGCCGGCGGATGACGGCACACCTGGAGGCGATGGGCATCCGCATGGCCATGGACCTAGCAAAGGCAGACCCGCGGATGTTGCGCGACAAGTTCAGCGTGCTGGTGGAAAAGACCGCCCGCGAGCTCGCCGGCACACCTTGCCTCGAGCTGGATGAGGCGGAGCCGCCGAAGCAGGAGATCTGCTGCAGTCGGATGTTCGGCAAGCGGCTGACGGAGCTGGCCCCGATCAAGCAAGCGGTGGCCACCTATGCAGCCCGAGCAGCCGAGAAGCTGCGCGCCCAGGGGGCGGTTTGCAAACGCATGCGAGTCTCAATCCGCACCGGTATGTTCAACCCCAACGAGCTGCATTTGGCGAAGGGGGCGTTGGTAGAGCTGCCTTACCCTACGAACGACACACTATTACTTACGCGGGCGGCGACCGAGGCTGCGGAGAAGGTCTATCAGGACGGTTATCGCTACAGCAAAGCTGAGGTGCTACTGTTCGACCTACGGCAACCAGGCCAGTTCACCGACGATCTGTTCGCGGCAACCCAGCCAGTTGCCTGCGATCGCCTGATGTCGGTCATGGATGGCATAAACCAGCGGTACGGCAAAGGCACACTGAGGTCTGCCAACGTTCCAAGAAGCCCTGAGTGGGGTATGCGTCGGGAGCTCCTGAGCCAGTCGTTCACAACCCGGTTGGATCAGCTATGGCGGGTCTACTGTAGGTAATCACAATCTCAGGTAAGGATGAATAGGTTTGAATATTCACGCCAAAGGCTCGAAAACTGGTCCAGATCAGTAGTATTGCTGGACACCCTGAATTTCAGCGTGCCAGAAGAATCAATAGGCGCCGGCTTCGTAAGAACCCTGCTCTCAAGATCATAGTGACTCAATAGTTTCTCATCCGTGGGATTGCGGGGGGTAGGATAGCGGCCAGCCCACATCACTGACGCTTCGTAAAAATCAAGAATCTGCTTTCGCTCCTCGTCTAGGTCGAGGCCAAGCATTCGATGCAGCCTGTGCAGGACGTGAGTCTCCACCTCCTTCTGTGGTGTGGCACGCTGGACCAGCACTGCCTTCATGATGAGTTCCAGTGAGAGCCCGCACAGCATGTGATAAACCGGCCAGCAGGCCACCTTCATACTGAAACCACTTCCGTGGCCAAGCGCCTGAGCAATTGCTTTGTCCTGCGATCCCATCGCGTGCCATAGCGCACCTGCAGAGGCTAGCAAGTCTGAGGCTCGGTTCAGCCAGTGATTGGGGTGGCTCCTGTCCTCTACGAGCGTTGGTCGAGATGCAAGCCAGCCTTCGTAATCGTGTTCCATCTCGTTCTCCACAAACAGCCATCACCTGAAAGCAAAAAGCCCCGCCCAGGCGAACCAGGACGGGGCTTCCCCACTAATTAGAACAAGTCTTCATAATGGTCCCGTAGGAAATCGTACAGCCTGAAAGCTCTGTAACCATTCCAAACGAGGTCCCACAAACGTCTGAATTTAGACATTTCGGCCTCCTAAGTAGGCAAGGCCGAACCTCCAGCGCTTTTTCCAGAACACATAGCGCCTTCGAGTTACCGTTGATGGTCCCTGTGAGGTGGCCGGTTGAGAACCCCCGGATGGTCATCTGGCGCGGGTTCCTACGCCGCGTCTGGGGGATGAAACTGTTGCGTAACTGGCCACCTGCATCGGGCAACGTGAGTGCAGGCAGCGCCATAATAGCTGCAAATCTGGCATTGTGCGATCATGGGCGGAAGCAGTCGGCTTTTAGCCAGCCAGAAAAAAGTGTCGGTTTTCTGGCCACCGAAAACGGCCGCTACGTTCATCGCATGCCAAAACGCAATCCCGGTCGGACCACCACCATTTGCAAATCGTAATTTACGAACGTAAACTGAACGCACGTTGATGGTCCCTGTGAGGACTCGCAATTCAGCCCCCTAACCTGGATTGCACAAAACCGCCTTCCCTAAAGGCGGTTTTTTTTTGCCTGCTGGAAAGTGAATCCAGTGTAACCCACTGATAGCTGGTTCTAAACATTCGGGGCAATCGTTCACTGGTCGTTGGCCGAAGAAGCTGTTTGTCCAAAACGCTCGTACTGAACGTACGGCGGTCGCAGAGCGACCTTGACTGCCAGGTTGGGTTTTCAGTCGCGGCGCTCGCCAGCAGATGGTGGGCCCTTCGGCATCGATCAATAAATTCCACGCGTACGGGCTAAGTATTTTCTGCTGAAACAGGATCATGGTTGCGCGAGGGTGTACTCGGCTTCGAGAGGACACCCATGAAACTGCCGATCCGGAAACATCTGCCCATTGCTACGGGACTGCTCATCCTGGGCGCCATCATTGCATTCCAGCAGTACCAGCTGTCGACTCTCTCTCGCACTGTGAATGGAGCAGCAGAGAAAGTCTCCATCGACGCACTCCAGAACAGGGTGAGCGCGATCGATGATCGTCTCGACACTGTGTCAGGCAAACCTCTGGTCACGATGGAGGACTTCCGTATCAGCCAGCAGGCACTCTCGAGCCGGATTGATGCTGTGCAAGCCACGGCAAAGCAGGCCCACGAAGCTGTAGCTGAAGTCACGCGCTCATCCGCGACTGCGGGCGATCTCCTGGTACTGAAAGCTGACCTTGAGTCGCTTGACGGCAAACTGCAGAAAATGAGCAAGCCTCAGGCCCAGGCGACTGCATCAGCCCCTAAGGCCTCCCCCTCCAAACCGAAGGCGAAGCCCGCACCGGTTAAAGCCACGCCCATCCCGCAAGAGCCTCCGCCATTTCAGATGGTCGGTCTCGAATACCGAGGCGGCGAGCGCTTCCTGTCTGTTGCTCCCACCGGTAGCACGCGACTGAGCCAGATCTACCTGCTTAGGCCAGGCGAGGTGGTCAGTGGCAGCACCTGGCGCCTCAAGTCTGTAGATGAACGAACCGCAACCTTCGACGCCGGCGGCACAACCCGAACCCTGAGCATCCAGCCATGAGTAAAGCATCATGAATCTACCGATCGTTCGAGCCATCGCCTGCGTCTACGCATTTACTGCTGCGGGTATTGAGGCCGCGCCGCTTCCTTCAGCTACAGGAGGAGCGGCCCCCAGTGTTCAGCAGCTCACCAGCGAAAGCACCCTGTCGCAAGACAAGCTTCATGATAAAGCAGCGCAGGAGTGGGGCCTGACCTCCAAGGAATACGAGCGATATCAAGAGGTGATGCAAGGGCCTCGGGGGGTGTATTCGCCGGGGCTTGACCCGCTCACTGCACTCGGAATCGAAGCCCGATCGGATAGCGAGCGGCGCCGGTTTGCCGAGCTGCAGGTCCAGGCAGAGCGTCAGCGAGTCGACAGGGAGCTCGCCTATCAGCGAGCCTACGATGAGGCGTACCAGCGCCTGTTCCCAGGCATCAAAGCCATTGAGATTTCGGCCTCCCCTTCGGCCCGGGCAGGGTCCGGGAGCGGCCCAGCTCTGGAAGGCAATGGGCGCATGGCACTCTTCGTCAAAGACGACTGCCTGCCCTGCATCGACCAGGTCAAACGGTTGCAGGCGTCCCAGACGCCGTTTGACCTGTATTTCGTCGGCAGCCAGAACGACGATGAACGGATCCGCCGCTGGGCAATTCTCGCGGGTGTTGACCCGTCCAGCGTTAAAAGCCGACTGATCACACTCAATCATGACCAGGGCCGTTGGATTCGCCTCGGTCTCGGCGGCTCGCTGCCAGCGGCCGTGACGCAGGTGAACGGATCATGGCGCCGTCAATGAGTTGGTGGCAGCTCTGCCTTCTGCCGGTGCTACTGCTCGCCGGCAATACGTGGGGCGTGGAAGATCCGCCACCAGCTTACAAGGCGATCGCCATCAGGCACGGGGTTCCACCGGTTGTGCTCTATTCAGTGGCGCTGCAGGAGAGTGGCACCCGACTTCGGGGTCAGCTTGTGCCCTGGCCGTGGACGTTGAATGTCGCGGGCACCGGCTATCGCTTCGCCACCCGCGCAGATGCTTGCCGAGCGCTGTTGATCGCAATTGCGACGGCTGGGCCCGCTCGAGTCGACGTGGGACTGGGACAAACCAATATTCGCTCGAACGGGCATCGCTACAGCTTCCCCTGCGAAGGCCTGGACCCCTACAAGAACTTGACCGTGACCGCCCAGATCCTGGCTGAGCAAAAGGCCAAGGGTGGAACTTGGATCGATGCTGCCGGGCGGTATCACCGCCCGGCCGGCGGCGCGCCGGCAGCAAAGTACCGTGGCTACTTCGCGAAACATCTCAGCCGGGTCACCGGCATCAATTTCGAGGTACGGACCCCATGACATATCCCCACGCCTGGCGGTCACACGTCTTGCAAGCCCTAGCCTTCGCGATAATGACCAGCCTGGCCCTACCCACCAATGCTGACCAGCAAGCGGGGCTCACAGTAGTGGAGGACCGCGGCGGAGCATCCGCATTGCCCTACTACCAGGACATTGAACCCGAGCCTGCGCACGCTCCCCCAGCTGTGACTGGCGTCCGGGCTGGTGGGGCGTTCCCGGTGTCGACTCCAGAACTGAGCCCAGGCCCAGTACAGGGACGGGTCATCAATGCAGCTGGCCTGCAGCCGATGTTCATCGTCGGGGATGATCCAATGTCGCAGGCCTGGCTCAAGCAGAAACTGCCGGCACTTCAAGGCCTGCAGGCAGTGGGACTCGCCGTGAATGTCGGCAACGCTGCACGACTGCAAGAGATCCGCCGCTGGGCTCCCGGGTTGCAGGTGATGCCCGTTCCTGCCAGCGATATTGCGGGTCGCCTGGGGCTGCAGCACTACCCGGTGCTGATCACAGCCACAACCCTTCAGCAGTGAGACCCGGTATGCGCCCAACACGACCTGTATCGCCGGTGTTCACGCTGATCATCAGCCATCCCCTGCACCGACCCGGCCGGGAGCAAATGATCGAGCAGGTCCGCCACGTGAGCGAGCTCTACGGTGCGCGCCTAACCGGGATCTCCGAGCTCAATGAACACGCATTCGCCCAACGCCTGGCGGAACGGCTGACTCCGGACCAGGTCGAGGCGGCGCGCGCTGAAGCCGACGCCCTGACCTACACCTCGAGGAACTGAGATGGCGACATACACCCTTGAATCTCTGCTCCGCCCCCCGGTAGAACTGTTCACCACTGCCGTCTGCTATGTAGCGGCTGCGCTCTGCATTGGCGCACCCTGGGCTTTCGCCCTGACACCGCTGTTCGGGATTGTCGCCGCCCTGGGTTTTATCTACCTGGGCACCATTCGGCTCCTGCAAGCGCGGAGGGTCCTGCGCTACCAGGCGAATCTACGGCGGCTTCCCCACTACACTATGACCAGCGCTGAAATGCCGATCAGCAACGAGCGCCTGTTCATCGGTCGTGGATTCCGGTGGACACAGAAGCACACGCAACGCCTGGCCGACACCTACCTTCCCCAGTTCGCGGCCTACGTCGAGCCGACGAACCTTTATATGCGTGCGCGCTGGCTGGAAGAACGTCTGGAGTTCGCCCCCTTCCCACTGAAGCTGATCACCAAGGTCACTGGCTGGGACTCCAGCTGGAACCCCGCCAGGCCGCTGCCACCCGTGGGTGGCCTGCCCAGACTGCATGGGATCGAGCCTGATGAGCAGAACGTTAGCCTGCCTCTCGGTGAGCGCGTGGGCCACACATTGGTACTGGGAACCACACGGGTAGGCAAAACTCGCCTGGCTGAAGTTTTTATCACGCAGGACATTCGCCGAACGCATCGACGCGGCCCGCGAGTCCGTATGGGGCGCCGGAGCCAAACCTCCCATCGCTGGAGCCGGCGCCGGCGTGCAGAGGCACAGGCCGACCACGAGGTTGTGATCGTCTTCGATCCGAAAGGTGATGCGGACCTGCTTAAGCGCATGTACATCGAGTGCAAGCGCGCCGGACGCCTCGACGAGTTTTATGTGTTTCACCTGGGCTGGCCGGATATCTCCGCGCGCTACAACGCCATCGG
Organism: Pseudomonas sp. ABFPK; assembly: GCF_001586765.1. NCBI lineage: Bacteria > Pseudomonadati > Pseudomonadota > Gammaproteobacteria > Pseudomonadales > Pseudomonadaceae > Pseudomonas > Pseudomonas sp. ABFPK. The sequence goes on from NZ_LQXW01000046.1 coordinate 14,510, forward strand.
CCGCTTTGGTCGGATCAGCGAAGTCGCCACCCGTATCGCAGGCCAGCTTTCCGGCGAGGGCAACTCTGCTGCGTTCCGGGAGTTTGCCTGGCGATTCGTCAACATCATCGCGCAGTCGCTGGTCGCCCTCGGCCGCCGCCCTGACTACGAACAGATCCGCCGGCACGTTATCAACATTGACGAGCTGTTCATCGAGTATGCGCAGAAGTACTTCGCGGAGCATGATCCAAAGGCCTGGCAAACCATCGTTGAAGTTGAAGGCAAGATCGATCGGAAGAACCTGTCATTTGCCATGAAGGACCGTCCGCTGCGCGTCGTGGCCATCGACATGTATTTGACCCAGAAACGCATCAACGACTCCGTCATGGATGGCCTACGCAGCGCCGTGCGCTACGACAAGACCTACTTCGACAAGATTGTCGCCTCCCTACTACCACTCCTGGAGAAGCTCACCACAGGTCGTATCGCTGAACTGCTCGCGCCCGACTACCTGGATCTCGCTGATCAGCGGCCGATTTTCGACTGGATGCAGGTAATTCGGAAGCGTGCGGTGGTCTACATCGGTCTAGATGCGCTGTCCGACACCGAGGTCGCTGCGGCGGTGGGCAACTCGATGTTCAGCGACCTGGTCTCTGTCGCCGGCCACATTTACAAGCATGGCATCGATGATGGTCTACCCGGCCATATGGCCGGTGGCAAGGTTCGCATTAACCTCCACGCTGACGAGTTCAACGAACTGATCGGGGACGAGTTCATCCCCATGGTGAACAAAGCTGGCGGCGCCGGCATGCAGGTCACCGCCTACACCCAGACCATGAGCGACATCGAGGCGAAGATTGGCTCGAAAGCCAAGGCCGGCCAGGTGATCGGTAACTTCAACAATCTGTTCATGCTGCGGGTCCGTGAAACTGCGACCGCCGAACTGCTGACCAACCAGCTGCCCAAGGTGCAGGTCTACAACAGCACGCCGGCGAGCAGTGCCAACGACTCGGTCAACGGGAAAACAGCATTCACCTCGAGCTCACATGACCAGGTGCAGTTGGCGAGCATGCCGATGATTGAGCCAGCCCACGTGGTCGGGCTTCCCAAGGGGCAAGCCTTCGCGCTCATTGAGGGTGGGAACCTCTGGAAGGTTCGCATGCCGCTTCCCGCGAACGACCCAGACGAGGTCATGCCCGGCAATCTGCAGGACCTGGCCGCGGGCATGCGACGATCGGCGGCGTCCTCGAGCGACTGGTGGGAGGCCCCGGGCTATCAGGAACTGAAATCTGCATTGCCCGAAGGCCTGGTTGAAGATTTCCGTCAGGTGGCCACCGATGACGCAGCTTGAGGTGTAGCCCATGGCAGACGACGTTTCAAAGAAAGCCGAACAGCAGCAGGAGCGACAGGAATCGCTGTTCAGCAAAATCTTCTGGTTCCCGTTCAACTTTCTCGGAGTGATGTTCGGCTCCCTGGTCGTCGCCATCCTGGTCGACTGGATATGCCTGTACTTCCTCTGGCCAGAAACCGGATGGCGACACGGTCAGCAGATGCTGGTCAGCGAGGTCAGCTGGTTATCTAAAGGCCTGGTCCACAGTGCCATCGTCCAAGAGCCGGGGCGCACCGCGACATGGCTGGTCACCGAAGCCTATGACTGGCTGATCGTTAAGACCGGAATGCTCAGCTGGGTTCAGGGGATGGAGTCGATCGCCCACGCCGGGCCCCGCAACGAGCTGGACATGCGCTACTGGGGCGCGCAAAGCGTCACAACGGTCCAGAACTATGCCCTGGCGGCTCTCTTCACCGTTCTGGTGTTTTGCGTCCGCCTGGTCGTGCTGCTGATGACCATACCGCTGTTCGCCATGGCGGCACTGACAGGTCTAGTCGACGGCCTGGTGCGTCGAGATCTGCGCAAATTCGGCGTTGGTCGCGAATCCAGCTACCTCTATCACAAGGCCCGCGCAACGATCATGCCGTTGGCTATTTTCCCCTGGACCTTCTATTTGGCGCTCCCGATCAGCATCAGTCCCATGCTGGTGCTGCTCCCCTGTGCCGCCCTTCTCGGTTTGTCCGTGAGCATTACGGCCGCGAGCTTCAAGAAGTATTTGTGAGGAAGAGAACGATGCAATGGACCCACGAGCAGTCGCCGATCATCCAGTCGGAGGCTCCGAAACTCCTCATCCAGGCCGGCGCCGGCAGTGGAAAGACCACCACACTGGTGGGATACGCTCAACATCACTCCCGACTGCGGATTCTCTATCTCTGCTACAACAAGTCGGTGGAGATCGCCGCACGGGGACGCTTCCCGCGCAACGTGGTGAACAAAACCGCACACGGCCTGGCATTCGCCGTCTATGGCACACAGTTCAGCCATAAGCAGACCAACAACTTGCGGCTGACCGACATCGCCCGTGCGATTGATACGCAGGACTGGGAGTTGGTCAGAGACGTGCTGACCACCCTCAACACCTACATGGCCAGCGCCGACGATCTTATCGAACGCTGCCACTTTCCGCGGTTCCGTGACCGCCCGATGCTTACCTCCGCCCAGGAGCGCTACCTGAAACAAGCGCTCGCAGCAGCGATGGGCATCTGGAAGCGAATGACTGACCTGCAGGACACAGCGGTGCAGATCACGCATGACGGATACCTGAAGCTGTACCAGTTGAGCAAACCCGATCTGAGCCAGCGCTTCGACTGTGTTCTGCTCGATGAGGGGCAGGACGTCAACCCCGTGATCGCAGACATTGTGCGCATTCAGCGCATTCGCAAGGTAGCAGTGGGTGATCGTCATCAGCAGATCTATCGCTTTCGAGGGGCGGAAGATGCTCTCAATGCCAGCTGGATGGCCGGGGCTGAGAAGCACTACCTGACCCAGAGCTTCAGGTTTGGGCCCGCAGTCGCCCATGTCGCCAACATCATCCTGTCCTATAAGGGAGAAACCAGGAAGCTGCAGGGACTGGGCGAGAAAACGTTGGTGAAGAAGGCGCTGCCGGCCGGACTGCCGCACAGGACGTACATTCATCGGACCGTCATCGGGGTGATTGAAAACGCACTGTGCCTGGTCGCCGAGAAACCCAAGATCTATTGGGTTGGCGGCATCGACAGCTACTCCGTGCGCAACCTCGAGGACCTGTTCTATTTCAGTCGACAGCAGCGCGACCTGGTCCAGAACAAAAAACTGCTCCGTGACTACCGGGACTATGCCCAGTACGTAGAAATCGCCGAGGTGAGCCAGGACAGCGAGATGATCCGCTCGATCAAGATCATCAACATGTATCCGGATTTGCCCCAGCGGATCTTGGCTCTACGCTCATGCACGGTGGACAAGGAGCTGGACGCAACCATCACCCTGACCTCTGCCCACAAGTCGAAAGGCCTGGAGTGGGATTTTGTCGGGCTCTTCGACGACTTCACGTCAGACCCGCTCTCACCCGATATCGATCCAGGCCGACGAGATGATGAGCTGAACCTTCTGTATGTAGCCGTCACCCGAGCGATGAAGATCCTGGCGATCAACAGTCTGGTGCTGTCCATCATGGAACGCTACGTCGACGCACTCGCCCCCGGGGCACGTCAAGCGCGCGGCTGATTAAGTAAAGGAGGAACCATGAGCAAAAAATTCGAACACCGCGCGGAGTTTGTCGCTATCCCATTCAAGAACGCGACTAGCGGCGCATGGATCTTCAAGAGCACGGAGCAAACGTTGGAACCCGATGTTGTGTCTCTCCTGGCCGAAGACGAGCCGCTGCAGAGGAAGATGCTCGAGCTCGGCGCCAATGGCTGGGAACTCGTCAGCACGCAGCCAGTGTGCCGAGGGGAGACCAAGATGGGCAATCAAAATGCCCAGGCCTGGTCCTATGGTTTTCCCATGCCGATCGGGTACCTACTCTTCCTCAAGCGCGAGATAGCTTGAACCAACTCTTGAAACCACGCGTCCATGGAACCGCAGCCACCGTGCCGCTAAGGATGCTCCGATCAACTTGTCGTGCAGCCGCGGCAAGTTGCAATTTTCCAGGCACCTACAGCGTCATTGGACGAAAAGTGACCGAAAAATCATGTACGGAGAGCTTTTTCGACCGGTTCTCCGTGTT
>NZ_LQXW01000047.1:0-18004 GCF_001586765.1 Pseudomonas sp. ABFPK
CGGTTGAGTGGCCGGATGACCGTGGAATCAGTGGTCGGATACGCGTGGAATGGGTGGCCGGATCACCGTGGAATCGGTGGTCAGATGCTTATGGAATGGGTGGCCAGATGACCGTGGAATCCGCAATAGTCCGCAGACGCAGCCAGAGCTAAGTGCAGATAAGCGTTAATCGAGTCTGGATCCAGATGCCCAGTCCACTGAGTCACCTGAAGTTTGAAAATCTCGGTATTTAACAGGTTGCGCCGAAAATCGTCTTCGTTCGTAATTTGATGCGTACGGATAAGGTCGATGAAAAGCTTTGTAATAAAGCGGTGTCTGAACATGTGGGGGAAAATAGGTGTCTCAATCCCGGATGCTACTTTTAGTTTCTTAATTTCATTGTATAAGTACTTGCTTGATAGTGGTCGGCCATTTCTCTCTGAGACGAAAAACCGTCGATGATCTGTGCCATCTTTGTATTTTTTCTTCATGATGTCGTTACGCTGCCTTTCCACATAGTTGTTCAAGTGGTGAAGCAGCGTGGGTAGAATGGGTACCTCCCTAAAGCTAAGTTCGCCGTGCTGCTTTAAGGTGGTAAGTCTCAGCGTGGGGTTTTTAAGTTTTTTTGCGGCTTTAACATCATCGATTGTAAGCTGTTCAATTTCTGAGCGTCGCGCTCCAGTGTCAGTGAACAAATCAATAAGCAATGATCGTCTTACTTTGACGAATAAAGACGATTTTTCTTTTCGAGCAGCATCTTTAAGAAGTGCTATCTGCTCAGCTGTAATTGGATTTCTTTTCTTCGCTCGCGCAGGAGGGCCAAAGGAGTGGTGTGACAAATATGTCCCGCTTCTCTTTCGGCCCAGTTTGTCGTAATAGTGGTAAGCTTCCTCTGTGGCGCGAATCCTACCTTCAGGGGCTACGAAGTTCTCAAAGCCATGCAGCCGGCCGACAACGCCTAGAAAATCAAGCCATACACGACCAATTGCGGAAATTGTATCCTCCGTTCGCTTTGGCTCGCTGGGGCTTGTTGGAGATCCTTCTTCTCGTAGCTCAGTGATGTAATCTGCGAAATCACCGTCTGTTAGCATTATCGGATCTATTTTGTCTTGGTAGCATCGGCGTAGTAGTTGACTCAAACTTGCAGCATAAACCCCCATGGTGCCGCCGTCTTGCCCTGAGCGCGATAGACCTCGCTTTGATCCCCGGCCCTTTCTGTTGAAGAGGCTGAGCATATAAAGGTTTCCGATGATGCATGGTGACCCATTAGGCCAATTCATAAACGGGATGTTTGTTGCATCCCGTAAATTTGTACGGCCGCTAGAATAGTGACTGAACGTGTCAAACTCGCCCAGCAAGCTATAGAGCTTGTGCGTCGACCGCTCCTTATTCTTTTTTGCGGTAGTCATTGATGTCAGCCACTGTATTCGATGAGACCTTCGGTAGCCGTGTCTCGGTGAGGTTAAATGGGGGGATGCACAGGCTGGTGATGGATAGCAGGCTAGCAATCGCGTCAGACGACCATTTTTCTAAGATCTTCAAATCCTTGGCATCACGAATGTCTCGGAACTGCCCGAGCGCCTCTTGGAGCGCTCGGAGAAGTAGATAGTTCGTCTGGCGCAGCATTTCCAGCTCTGACTCAACGTCTTGAACCTTGAGGCTGAGCCCTGACTTGGTGCGCTTGTTACTCTTTGCTTTCTTGCGCTCCTCACGCTCAAACGCCTCGATAGCCTTCATTCGCAAGGCATTGAGTCTGTTGAAACCACCGGTCAGGCACTCATCGCTGTACTTTTTCAGCGTATTGAGACTGGTTGGAAAGGTGTTGGTGGCTGGTTCCCCGCCTGCACTCACAACGCGCTCCAGCGAAGCCAGGCCAGCTTGGCTGTTAAGGGCGCTCCGCAGCTCAGCGTCCTCAACAAAATCGCTCGGCTTTGTGATCACCTGGGCAAGCAGGCGTTCAAGAGCCAAGACTCCCGCCTTGGCTACGTCGCCACGTGAGGGGCGATCTGTCATGCTGCGACTCCATTTTTGAGGCGTGCCACGACTTTCATGTGCTCCCCCGTAGCATCAGTGAAAAACACAGGCGAAATTTCGACCATGCCTTCGTTAATCTTGTCAACGATATAATCTTCCAACTCAGAGCTCGGAATCAACCCAAAATCGTCAGTACCATATCGTTCTTTGAGCATTTCAGCTAACACTGTGAAGTTCTCAACATTGCCGACGTGAATGTTTTCTGCAGCAAATTGAGCGCCAACAGAGTTGAGTAGCGCGCCATCTGTGCTCTCAGTGATGTAATTGTAGACGTGCTGCAGACTTGTATGACCGAGCATCCAGCGAAGCGTATCCAAACTGGAGAAGCTGCCACAATAGAAAAACAACATCGCGAAGAAACGGCGCATTTGGTGCTGACGGAGATACCAGCGCTGACCGTCATCATTCACCGGTGTTTCAAAATAATCGCAGAACATGTCAAGGTTGCGATTGTAAGCGGTGCTGCTCGAGTCGATGAACTCTCGCGTCCCGCGCATTTGCGGCAATGCAAAAAGCGTCTTGTATGATTTGATGTAGCCGATTCTTAGCAAGATCTTCTGCATTTTGATCAGATTTTTGATCATGTCGACAGCAATGGGCTCAATTGGACGAGCTTCTGTTCGACGCAGACCAAACAGATGCCTAGTGCTCTTGCCATTACCGAACAGAAGCCATTCCTCGGTCTCATCTAAGCATTTGTCAGCTTTCAAAGAGTACAGTTCGCTGACGCGCCTTGCCATGAGTATGCCGACAGTCAGCTGAATGCCTCCAACGTACACGGCAAGCAGATCGTACAGGCCGACGTTTGACCGCAGATTAGTGTAGTACTCTTCCTTATCTCCTTTGATTGATTCGCGTAAGGTCTTGGTATCGATGATCCTAGCACTCAGAGACAGCCGCGATACGCCCAGTTCGACTAGGTCTTTGCCCACTATTTTTTTGACTTCGGCTTCGGAAAGCGCAGAGGGGTTAATTCCGCGCTTATGGCATTCTTTCGCGATACGGCAGAAGCCTTTGATGATCTTCGAGCCATGATCGATGTGCAGATCGATAGCATTCTTCAAAGAGGTGAATACCAGATCCGACGGCACGGTACGGAATCGTCCCTTGGTGCCAAGCTCAGGCGTAAAGCAATCCGCTTCTTTCAGTGCTTTGAACGTAGGCGCCGGCAGGCCGATTTCGTGCAGCGTGCCGAGGTTATACACAGCGCTCCTGTAGGTGAAAAACGTCTGGTCACGCATTAGCTCGAGCGCACCCGTGTTTGTTCGAATTCCTGGGTATTCTCGGGTGAAGAGTGACGTATCTTCATTGAAACCGAGGATCGAGTGAACTGGCTTGAACTGATTTTTACCCCACAGCACATTCGGGTAGAGAATGCCCGAAAGCCGGATGGTGTTGGGCTGATGGCCGTACTCAACCTGTGGTGCGCCATACAGCCCTCGGATGTACAGCGCAGCACGAATCGGTGGAATCAACTCATAGGGGATCCCTAGCTCGTCGTCATCCTTCTGCTCGTTGGTGATGACGAGAAGCTGTGGACGCTCTCTGAGCGCACTGAGAATTTCCATCTCGCTCGTATCTGCCAAGATACCGTGACAGAACTCCCGGAGAGTGGGCGTCCAGTTGTAGACCGACTCTGCGCTTGAAGGCGTTTTGGAGAAGGTCTCAAGCATCTCAATGAGGTTGCCTCCTGTGAGTCCTGCCAGACCATACGTGGATAGCTGGTAGCGCTCATCGTTGATCAGCAAGAAGTCGATGATCTGACATGCTCTGCCGAACTGCTTTGCTTGCTGGCCTTCGAGCTCATTAGTGGTGCCAAGGTCAAAGTCGCGGCGGGTACTGGAGGTAAGGAAGTACTTGAACCCAAGGCAGAGCTCTTCGTTCTTCGAGTCGAGCAGCGAACTGCCATCTGAAAGCGTGATTTCCCAGTCGAGCTCCTTGGGATTCTTCTTGTAGCCAAACGAGTACTGCCACTTGGGAGCATCGAAGTCGCTAAGCAGCCAAGGCGCTGCTTTGTACTCTTCGCGCGGAGAGTTGAGCAGAGGGGCAAGGAATTTCAGTTCAGGCGGCAGTAGCATAAATCAAACTCTCCATTTGGCTAGCGTCAATCTGCGTTTTTGCAGTAGCCAGGTATTCTTGAAGCTCGAACTCGTAACCTTCGGTGATTTCGTTGACGAGCAGCTTTGTCAATTGGGCCCAGTACACGGCTTTAGCGCAAATCTCGTCTTGACGTTTGGACATCCGGACTGCTTCCTCAAGGGAGAGAAGCGCGGTCAGAATACCAACATCGACAGAGATCATTACCCGGTCAGCGCTGTCGTCGTTTGCTGCTTGCTTAGCGTTTTTCTTGTTTTTCTTTGTCGGGATTTCTTCCCCTGTGCGGTCGCGGGCCGCACGATAGCCCTCTGGATCGCGCATCGCTTCAGGAATATCCTTGAGGGCATTGTTTTCCAGAAATTTGTGCAGCTCTTCCATCGACTGGAAGTTCGAAACTTTCAGCAGATGTTTGCTGTCTTTCATGGCGTGGCAGATGATCCCGCGCTGGAATGCCCTGATCCACCTCGTCTGGAAGAAGGCGAGGATTGGCTCAGGCAGATAGCTGCTTAGCAGATCAGGCGAAACGTTAGTGTGCCCCAGTGCGGCAGCGGTTTCAGTCAGGCTGTTGTTCGCAATGTAGAGCAGTACTGCTCGCGTAGCTCTCAGGGACGTGATCGAGATCCGGCAGATGAACTCCTCGATCTCTTTTTTTGGCAAATCGATGAATTCAGCAAACTCTCCAGCCAAGTGCTGGTAGCGAGTTTCTAGCGTTCCACTGTTCCAGTTCGTGGGCTTCATCTTAGTGGGGTACGTGATGCCCCTGGAGCACTGGATGAATAATTGTCGCCATGCATCGTCACCTTCTGCACGCAGGTAGTCGCGCAGCGGTTGAGTGCTGCGGATGATCTGCCGCACCCGAACGGCGTCGCGAGGTCTCAGTTTAATCTTAATCTCGGCGTTGGCCCCGCCTTTCCGATCTTTGTAGCCGGTAAGCTGATAATATCCATCGAGTTTGATGAAGCCGGTCAGATCGCCCTTCTTGTCGTAGAGCTCAAAGTTGTCCAGAAACGATTGTGTGATGCACGGGTACTCATGCACTAAAAGGATCTTGAACGGATATAGGTCGTTAGCGGATGGCACCTGTAAGAAACTGTTAATGTATTCTCGGTTTATGATTTTCCCGAACCGTTTGGAAAAGCCATCATGAACATATCCGAAGCCGTGCTCTTTAAATGCAGCACATACGTCTTCAGGTTTGACATCCTCAAGCTCGGCATAAGTTGCATAAATAACTTTTTCGGGGTTACCTGATTTTGCTAATCTATCGCGTGACTTCTGAGCGTTAGAAGTGCTCCAGGCTTTTTTGTTGGCCCACCGGTACAGCGCGTGATTGTCGGATTTGATACTTTTGAAAATTAGCTCGATTGCTTGGGTGTCAGTTAGATGATAGGGGATCTCGGTGATCAGTTTGACTTTGATCACCTCGCCCTTTGCATTTTTCTTATTGTTAGTGTTCGCGCCTGCTACATGTTGGACGGCCGGTTTCGGAATTGAGCCTGCATAGGGCTTCACCCATATGCCGGATGCAAGCATCGTTGAGTTCACCAGCTGGATCATTGCCGCGTAGGACTTAGTAGCCGTCGGGATATCATTTCCTCGTTCGTGCTGATCCGTGAAGTAATGAAGCATGTACGCTATAAAGACGCGTTTGATTTGAATTGGATCCTGGAAAGTCTCGACTGGCCAGGTTTCCGCTCGCTCAGAAATGAAGTCCAAAAAGGCGTTGAAGTCTGAACTTCTTGGACGTCGCATTTTGAGGAAGTGCTGACGCATGCATTTGTAGATTTCTTCTGCGAACTCAGACCCGTGCGAAATCCATACGTTAGCTAGCGATATATAGGCGACCTTGTCGTTCATATACTCGACTGCCCAGCCATTCCAAAAGCGTACAGCCTGTGGGTCAAGATTGTCTTTGATCGCTGCCCAATACTTGGCGTTGAACTTCGGCCAACCGTCTCGGCCGCCATTCTCTTCAAAGGTCGGAAGCAATGGGATCTCTTTAGCCATCTCTTGCAGCATGCGCACGAACTCGCGTGCGTAACTGTTGCACAGCGGTCGTGTGACGTCGATGAAGGTAGGGTCGTAAAGCGCTCCTAGGAATCCTCGGACGGTGCGTTCGAAGGCGGGGGAGGAGAGGCCGAGGTAGGTGACGGTGCTGCCAGTGATGTTGCAGTAGGCGTCGAAAATCTTGGTCAGCTGGCCCATGCCGTCGCGAGCGATTGGCTCGTAGGAGCGGTGCATGAGCGCTTGGACATCCAGGGGCAGAGTGGTGAACGGATAGTTCGCCAGAGCCAGCGATCCTTTGATAATTGTCAGATTTTCCATGATGCTCTTGATCGTCTGTAAGGCCCGTGTTATCTATAGTCTGACAAATTTGACAAGGTTGTGTAAATGATAAAATGGTCGAGCGCAGCCTTGATGCCGACCTGGCCCTGGCATTGAGCCTGAATGGCCGGGAGTTGCTGCGGGACGACCCGCCACTGAAGGTTTTGCTGATGTCCGCGACCCTGGAGGGCGAGCGCCTTTCGCGGCTGTTGGATGATGCCCCGGTGGTCAGCAGCGAAGGCCGCATGCACCCCGTCGACATCCGTTGGGGGCGGCCTTTCCAGCCGGGTGAGTTCATCGAGCCTCGCGTAGTGGACAGCGTATTGCAGGCACTGGCTGACCAGACCGGCAGTTTGCTGGTATTCCTGCCAGGTCAATCCGAGATCCGTCGGGTACACCAGAGCCTGCAGGAAGCGCTGGGCGAGCGCCCCGAGGTCCTGCTTTGCCCGCTGCATGGCGAGCTCGATCTCGACGCCCAGCGTGCGGCCATCGACCCGGCGCCCGAGGGCCTGCGCAAGGTGGTGCTGGCCACCAACATTGCCGAGACCAGCCTGACCATCGACGGCGTGCGCGTGGTGATCGACGCAGGCCTGGCCCGGGTACCGCGTTTCGACCCCGGCAGCGGCATGACCCGCCTGGACACCCAGCGCATCTCCCGCGCCAGTGCTACCCAGCGCGCTGGCCGCGCCGGGCGTCTGGAGCCCGGCGTATGTTATCGCCTTTGGTCCGAGGCCCAACATGACCAGCTGGCCGCCCACGGCAGCGCAGAGATCCTGCAGGCCGACCTGGCCGGCCTGGCCCTGCAACTGGCACGCTGGGGCGTTACGCCCGAGCAGTTGCGCTGGCTCGACCAGCCCCCCACTGCAGCCTTCACCCAGGCCCAGGACCTGCTGGCACGGCTCAATGCCTTCAAGCCCGGCAGCCGCGACAACCTCAGCGAACGCGGCCTGGCCATGGCCGAGCTGCCCGCGCATCCACGTATCGCGCATTTGCTGTTGCGCGGCCAGGACCTGGGCCTGGCACAGATGGCCTGTGATGTGGCTGCGCTGCTGGGCGAGCGGGATATCCAGCGCGGCGGTGGCGCCGACTTGCACAGCCGGCTGGCGCTCGTCAGTGGCGAGAGCAGGGCCGCCCGTGGCAGCCACGGTGGTGTGCAGCGTGCGCGCCAATTGGCCCGCCAGTACCGTGGCCTGCTGCGTGGCAAACCAGGCGCGCCGGTTGTGGACCCTGATCACCCGCGCTGGCTGGGCGCGCTGCTGGCGCTGGCCTACCCCGACCGCGTCGCCCAGCAGCGCCGCGAGGGCGGTGCGGAATACCGGCTGGCCAACGGCCGTGCGGCCCTGTTTGCCGAAGTCGATGCACTGATGAAGTGCCCGTGGCTGGTGATCGCCGACCTGGGCAGCCGCCAGGGCCAGCGCGAAGAGCGCATCTATCTGGCTGCCGAATTCGATCCGGCGCTGCTTGAGGGCGTGCTGGCCGAGCAGGTCGAGCGCGTCGATATCCTCGACTGGGACGAACGCGAGCAGGTGCTGCGTGCCGAACGCCAGACCAAGGTCGGCGAGCTGGTGCTGGGGCGTGAACCGTTACCCAACCTGGATGACGATGCCCGCGCCAAAGCGTTGCTTGGCCTGGTGCGGCGCAAGGGCCTGAACGTGTTTACCTGGACCCCGGAACTTCGCCAATGGCAAGCACGGGTGGCGCTGTTACGTCAGCTTGATCTGGACAAAGAGGGGCAAAGCGAATGGCCTGACCTGGGGGACGAAGCGCTGCTGGCGACCCTGGAAGACTGGCTGCAGCCATACTTGGGCAAGGTCTCGCGGCTGAGCCATTTCGCTGCCCTGGATGTGTCCTCGATTTTGCGCAATCTGCTGCCTTGGCCATTGCCACAGCGCCTGGACGAATGGGCACCGGCGCATCTGGCGGTGCCCTCCGGCTCGAACATTCGCCTGGACTACAGTGAAAACCCACCGATTCTCGCCGTGCGTCTGCAGGAACTCTTCGGCCTTGCCGATACTCCGCGTATTGCCCAAGGCCGTCAGCAGGTGAAGTTGCATTTGTTGTCACCGGCACGGCGGCCGGTACAAGTGACCCAGGATCTGGCCAACTTCTGGCGCACGACGTATGCCGAGGTGAAGAAGGATTTGAAAGGGCGTTATCCCAAGCACTATTGGCCGGATGACCCCTTGGTGGCCGATGCGACCGCGCGGGCGAAGCCGCGCGGCACTTGAATGTGACGCAGAGCGGTAGCCAGATCGGTTGCCTTGTTCAGAGGGATCGAGATCTGGCTATCCTCATGAATCATGTAATTCGGCCAAAGAAAATTAGTGAAGGCTAAGAAGCCCCAATAGATGTGCGCTTCATCGAAGTGCTCCCTATGATTAATATTTCCTCAGGTCGAAGGTGACGATCTGACCTTTCTTGACATTCAGCGGGGCTAACGTTTCTTGGTACTCGTCTCGTTTGTAGTCAATGGCGCCCACGCTCTGCCCGCTTTGGTCACGCAGATGACAGATGAGAGACCCATGGAGCAGGTGCAGTGGCTCGATCATCCAGTAATCGGTGACTTCGGCATACTTGTAGAAGCCGAGGTAGCCATTGCGGCTGACACCCAACTTCTTGTCTGGTTGTTCCCAAAGGTGAATGTGATAATGCAGGCGATCTTCGGTTTTGGAGATATAACGGAACTCCAACAGTGGCGGCAGCGTGCGTCCGCCCAATATTAACCAATCATCCCCAGGGGAGAAATCAAAGAAACTATCATCGGTTTTGTCGCCACTACGACTAAGCCGAGTATTGGCATAACCATCGTCGAGGCGCATTAAAAGCCGGCCTCGAAACGATTCGGCATATTGAGTGCTGATTGTTTGCTCCATGACGTTTTCCTCTAATGGCATTGAAGGTGTGTTTACACTAATGCCACCGTCGGGCGTGCGAGCAGAATGAAGATTTTCCCAGATGGCTCAAGCCCCGGCTTCACCTTCCAGCAGCATGAACAGGCGGTACAGCACCACGGTGCTGAACAACTGCAGGAAGCCGCTGAGGCTGTCCATGGCCAGCTCCATGCCGGGCGATGGCTCGGGGAAGGCCATCAGCAGCAGGCCGTCGATCAACCAGATCGGCGCCAGCACACCTACGACACAGATCATGATGCGCATGAAGTGCCCAGTGGTCATGCTTGCGCTCTCGCGCATCGACTGCACCACCGGCAGGCCGCGCAGCACCAGCAGGTACTCGGCGAACACCAGGTTGATCATGATCCACACGCCCGGGAAGATGAACAGCGCCAGGCCGGCCATGATCAGCAGCGAGCTGATCAGGATCAGCAGGGCCAGCTGTGGCCACAGTTGCACGGCGCGGGCGAACAGGTCGCGCTTGGCGATTTCCCGGCCATTGCTGCGGGTGTCGAGGTACAGGATCAGCGCGGCGCTGTACAGCGGGTAGAACAGCAGGCTGACCAGCATGCCGTAGGCCGGCGATGCCTGGTCGCCCATCTGCCGGTACAGCAGCTGGGTAAGCAAGGCTTCCAGCACCACCAGCGGCAGGCACAGCTGGAGGATGTTCGGCAGGTGGCGGCGGAAGAAGTACAGGGAGTCGCGCAGGACGCTCAGCGGGTTCATCGGTCTACATCGCATGGCAGTAAAAACAGGGGCATAACTTTAGCCCAAAGCAGGCCTGAGGCTGTCACTTGCTGAAAAAAGTTTCACGCCGCCGGTGATTGAATCCCACGCCTGTACGCCCCATCTTTGACGCTGTCCGTTGCCCGCTACCCCACGAGGTCGCCCCATGAATACTGAAGAACAAACCCTGATCGACGGCCTGTTCGGCCGCCTCAAGCAAGCCGAGGACCCGAGCCAGCCACGCGATGCGCAGGCCCAGGCATGCATCGAGGAGCATGTGCGTCAGCAGCCTGCGGCGCCTTATTACATGGCCCAGGCGATACTGGTGCAGGAGGCAGCGATCAAGCGCCTCGACGAGCAGAACAAGCAACTGGAAGCCGAACTGAAGCAGGCCCGTGCCCAGGCCGAGGCCGCCCGTGCCGGCAGCGCACCGAGCAATGGCGGTGGTGGTTTCCTGTCCAGCATCTTTGGTTCGTCTGGGCGCAATGCGGCCCCGGCCGTGCAACCGCAGCGTCCCGCTGCAGCCCCCGTGGCATCTGGCGGTGGCTGGCGCGAGCCTTCGGCGCCGGGCTTTTCCCAGCCACAAGTGCAGCAGCCTGGCTTTGGCGCTGCACCAGCACGCAGTGGTGCCAGCAGCTTCCTCGGCGGTGCGATGCAGACTGCGGCCGGTGTTGCGGGTGGTGTGTTGCTGGCGCAGGGCATCAGCAGCCTGTTCAACCACAACTCGCAGCCGGAAGAGGTGGTAGAGGTGATCAAGGAAGAGCCGGCCCCGGCCAGCGACAGCGGAGGCTGGAACGACTCGGGGGCGCAGCAGCAGGTAGCTGACAACGGTGGTTGGGGCAGCGACCAGGGTGGTTATGCCGACAGCGGTTATGGCAGCGATGATGGCGGGTTCTTCTCGGACGACGATTCGTACGTCTGACAGGTCTGGCATACTGCTGGCAATTTGGGGGGGCGCTTTGCGCCCCTTTCGCGACGCAACTTGACCAGTCCGGTTTTCGAAAGGTGAAAAGCCAAGCGGGCCAAACCCAGAGGTACATGACAACGCATGGCCTTGTACCTCGGGTTCTCCAGGGGCAACCTGTCAGGGGGCAGGCGCCGCCTGGCAGCTATCGGCGCGTTATAAGAAATGTCGCAATGTCGCCATCGTTCGTATTCAAATAGACATTACTGTCCGGAGGCATGTGATACAGCGTTTTCACGGTACGGCCCGTATGGTCGCGCAGGCGGCAGCGCAGTGTGTCAGGGCCCCATTCCAGCGGTTCGAGTTTTATCAGGTCGACCGGTGAGTTGGTTCGGTACAAACCAAGATAGCCGTTGCGGCTGATCTCGACCTTTCTGTCGCTGTCGGTGCCCGTGCCGTTGATGTAGACATGGATCCGATCCGTTGTCTCGGAGTGGTATTCGATGCTGAACGTGGTGGGTGCTGCTTGGCGTCCCGTGATCAGCCAGCCTTCCTCTTGGCCGAGCCCGGAAGCGTCGCTCAGCCGGACTGGTTGATCTATCCCCGGTGAGTCAAAAGTCATTATGTCTTTGTACCCGGCTTGGCTGTCGTCCCAATATTTCCAGGTAGACTGACAATGTATGTGCGCCTTGAAAGATTTTGCTTCTGCGATCCAGTTGGTAATGCTGTTACTCATGACTGTTCTCCAATGAGGGAGTTGAGCTCTCTCCGCGTGGGTACAGTAGTAAGGCGCGGGACCGGGCCGAAGCTTGAAGTACTTCCTTGTTCATTGGCATTGCATGGGCGAGCAAGGCTGGGAGGCGACCACGTGGAATGCCGACAGCGGTTATGGCAGTGATGATGGCGGGTTCTTCTCGGACGACGATTCGTGCGTCTGACAGGTCTGGCATACTGCTGGCAATTTTGAGGGCGCTTTGCGCCCCTTTCTCGACACAAGGCCGCTCCTACAAGGGTACGCGAACCCCTGTAGGAGCGGCCTTGTGTCGCGAAAGGGCTGCAAGGCAGCCCCCAGCATTCCAGGCCGACCAAGGGGTTCCAAGGTGAAAAAGATCGCGCTGTTCGCCGATGTGCAGAACCTCTACTACACCGTGCGCCAGGCCCACGGCTGCCATTTCAACTACACCGCCCTGTGGGCCGATGTCAGCCGCGAAGGCCAGATCGTCGAGGCCGTGGCCTATGCCATCGACCGTGGTGACAGCAAGCAGCAGCAGTTCCAGCAGATCCTGCGCAATCTCGGTTTCGATGTGCGCCTCAAGCCCTTCATCCAGCGCAGCGATGGCTCGGCCAAAGGTGACTGGGATGTGGGTATCACCCTGGATGTGATCGACGCCGCCAGCCGCGTCGACCAAGTGGTACTTGCCTCTGGCGATGGCGATTTCGACCTGCTGCTGGAGCGGGTGATACAGCGCCATGGCACCGAGGCAGTGGTGTATGGTGTGCCCGGGCTTACCGCACTGTCGCTGATCCGTGCCGCCACCCGTTATGTGCCCATCGAGGGTGCGCTGTTGCTAAAACACTGAGATTTTTCATGGAACGTATCGCTGTCATCGACTTTGAAACCACCGGCATCAGCCCCGGCGCCGGCTGCCGCGCCACTGAGGTGGCGGTGGTGATGCTGGAGGGCGGGCGCATCGTCGAGCGCTACCAGAGCCTGATGAACGCGGGCGTGCCGGTACCGGCCTTCGTCGCCGGGCTCACTGGCATCACCACCGCCATGCTGCGCAGTGCGCCGCCGGTGGACAAGGTGATGAACGAAGTGGCCGAGTTCGTTGGTGGTACCCCGCTGCTGGCACACAATGCCGCCTTCGACCAGAAGTTCTGGGACTACGAACTGGGCCGCATCGGCCGTAGCCGCAGCCAGGCCTTCGCCTGTTCCCTGCTGCTGTCACGGCGCCTGTTGCCGGCGGCACCGAACCACAAGCTGGGCACCTTGACCCGCTGGGCCGGGCTGCCGGATACCGGTACCGCTCACCGTGCCATGGCTGATGCCGAAATGGCCGCCAACCTGCTGCAACATCTGGCTGGCGTGCTGCGCCAGAGCCACGGTGTACAGCAGCTTTCGCACGACCTGCTCTGCCGCCTGCAGAAAACCCCGGCCGCCAAGGTTCGTGAAACCCTGGCGAAGTACTGTTGACGGCTACCAGGTGATCGGCTTGGGTGTTGTGTTGTCTGGGAGATCGAGCGCCGCCCGCGCGGCGCTTCGCAGCACAAGGCTGCTCCTACATCTGTTTCGGGCCAGTAACGCCTGTACCAATGTGCGCGACCGCCTTGTTTGTCCGACACAATTTCGAGGTGGACACCAAGGGGCCGCGCCTGCGTCTCAGGAATAATTGGCCCGAAACAAATGTAGGAGCAGCCTTGTGCTGCGAAGCGCCGCGCGGGCGGCGCTCGATCTCCCAGACAACACAACTCTCAAACCGAACGCCCTAAAAGTGTGCCGCTCATTTGAGCCAATTTTGTAACTTATCTTTACCCAGGCACGCCCTTAAACTGAATCACCCGTAAACGGATTTCGAGTGTTTCCCATGCCTGCCTCCCGTCACTTCCCGTTGTTGCTCATTGGCGCTTTCCTGGCCTTGTACCTGGTCTGGGGCTCCACCTACCTGTTCATTCGCATAGGCGTCGAGAGCTGGCCACCGATGCTCATGGCCGGGGTGCGCTTCCTGATTGCCGGGGGCCTGCTGTATGGCTTCTTGCGCTGGCGCGGTGTGCCGGCACCGACCTGGCCGCAGTGGCGGGCTGCGGGGGCGATCGGTTTCCTGCTGCTCAGCTGTGGCAACGGTGGCGTGACCGTGGCCGAGCATGCCGGTGTGGCCTCGGGCGTGGCGGCGCTGGCGGTGGCGACGGTGCCGCTGTTCACCTTGCTGTTCGGCCTGCTATTCGGGCACCGCAATTCGAAGCTGGAGTGGGCGGGGATCGCCCTCGGGCTGGTGGGTATCGGCCTGCTGAACCTGGGCTCCAACCTGCAGGCAAGCCCGATTGGCGCGGCGCTGATCATCTTTGCGGCAGCGTCGTGGGCATTCGGCTCGGTGTGGAGCAAGACCTTGCCGCTGCCCCAGGGGCCCATGGCCAGCGCCGCGGAAATGCTTGTCGGTGGCGCAGTGCTGCTGCTCGGCAGCGCGCTGTCTGGCGAGCGCATGACGCAGATGCCAACCGCTGCCGGCTGGGGGGCACTGGCCTACCTGGTGTTCTTCGGTTCGATCCTGGCGTTCAGTGCCTACATGTACTTGCTCAAGCACGTGCGCCCCGCAGCTGCCACCAGCTATGCCTACGTCAACCCGGCGGTGGCCGTGCTGCTGGGCATCATCTTTGCCGGTGAGCAGATTGGTGCCGAAGAATGTGTGGCCATGGCGGTGATCATCGGCGCGGTGGTGCTGATCGGCCTGCCGCAGTGGCGCAAGGCACCTGAGCCGGCGCAGCCGTTGAAAGGCGAAATCTGCAAGTAGGCAGGGGTGATGCGGTAAACTTGCCGCCTTCGCTGAACCCCCTGACGGTATTGCCATGAATTTCGCCAAACTCGGCCTGATCGAACCGCTGCTGCGCACCCTGCAGCAACTGGACTACACCACCCCGACCCCGGTGCAGGCCAAGGCCATCCCCGCCGTGCTGGCCGGCCGCGACCTGATGGCCGCGGCCCAGACCGGCACCGGCAAGACCGCGGGCTTTGCCCTGCCTGTGCTGCAGCGCCTGGCGCTGGAAGGCGAAAAGGTGGCCAGCAACTCGATCCGCGCGCTGGTGCTGGTGCCCACTCGTGAGCTGGCCGAGCAGGTGCACAACAACGTGCGCGAGTACGCCGAGAACCTGCCGCTGAGCACCTACGCGGTGTATGGCGGGGTCAGCATCAACCCGCAGATGATGCGCCTGCGCCGTGGCGTCGACCTGCTGGTGGCCACCCCGGGGCGCTTGCTCGACCTGTTCCGGCAGAACGCCGTGAAGTTCAACCAGGTGCAGACCCTGGTGCTGGACGAAGCCGACCGCATGCTCGACCTGGGCTTTGCCGAAGAGCTGCAGTCGGTGTACGCCGCGCTGCCACGCAAGCGCCAGACGTTGCTGTTCTCCGCCACTTTTTCCGACCAGATCCGCATGCTGGCGGGGCTGGCCCTGAACGACCCGCTGAGCATCGAAGTCAGCCCGCGCAATGCCACGGCCACCAGCGTCAAGCAGTGGCTGGTGCCTGTGGATAAAAAGCGCAAGGTCGACCTGTTCTGCCACCTGCTGCGCAAGCAGCGCTGGAAGCAGGTGCTGGTGTTCGCCAAGACCCGTAATGGCGTCGATCAACTGGTGGAGCGCTTGCTGGCCGAGGGTGTGAATGCCGACGGTATCCACGGTGACCGCCCGCAGGCCACTCGCCAGCGCGCGCTGGACAGCTTCAAGGCCCGCGAAATCCAGGTGCTTGTGGCGACCGATGTGGCGGCCCGCGGCCTGGATATCGATGACTTGCCGCTGGTGGTCAACCTTGACCTGCCGATCGTTGCCGAGGATTACGTGCACCGCATCGGGCGTACCGGGCGGGCGGGCAACAAGGGCGAGGCTATCTCGCTGGTGTGTGCCGATGAAGTGCAGCTGCTGGCGGCGATCGAAGTGCTGACGCGGCAGACCCTGCCGCGTCATGAAGAGCCGGACTTCATCCCTGACCACCGGGTGCCGATGACCGACGCCAGTGGCCAGGTGATCAAGAAGCCGAAGAAGCCCAAGAAGCCGAAGGAAAACAGCGCCAAGCGCGGGTTGGGGCGCTGGATGGACAGCGCTGAATCAGGCAGTGCGGAGCCGGCGGTGAAGGCAGTGCGCAAGGTGCCGAGCTTCAATGGTGGGGCGCGCAAGCGTAAGCCGTAGATTTGCAGTGTACGCGGACTCTGTGGGAGCGGGTTTACCCGCGAAGAATGCGACTCGGTGCATGGCACGGGCTTCGCCCGTGTTCGCGGGTAAACCCGCTCCCACAGGGGACAGTGTCAACCTTTGGATTTAAGCCAATCCGCCGCCGCCCGCCCGGCGCGCAAGCCGCTGGCAAAGCACGCTGTCAGCAGATACCCCCCGGTCGGCGCCTCCCAGTCCAGCATCTCGCCGGCACAGAACACCCCCGGCATGCCCTTGACCATCAAGCCTTCATCCAGCCCCTCGAAACGCACCCCGCCCGCGCTGCTGATCGCTTCATCCAGCGGCCGCGTGCCTACCAGTGTTATCGGCAAGGCCTTGATCGCTTTCGCCAAGGCCCCAGGGTCGGCAAAGGTCGCCTGATCGGTCAGCTCGCGCAGCAGCGCAGCCTTGACCCCATCGATACCCAGCTGGCTGTGCAGGTGCTTGGCCATGGAGCGCGAACCCCGTGGTTTGGCCAGCGCCTGGGCAATCTTGTCCACAGGCTTGTCCGGCAACAGGTCGAGCAGCAACACCCCGTGGCCCTCACGGTTGATGGCCTCGCGCACCGGCGCTGACCATGCATACACCAGGCTGCCTTCCACACCCTGCGCGGTGAGGATGAACTCGCCCTTGCGCGGCACGCTGCCAGGAACGCTAAGGGCAATGTTCTTCAACGGCGCACCGGCGAACTTGTCCTTGAGCAGCGGGCTCCAGCCTGCCACTTCAAAACCGCAGTTGCTGGGCTGCAAGGGCGAGATATCCACAGCCCGTTCGGCCAGCAGCGGCTGCCAGCTGCCGTCCGAGCCCAGTCGCGCCCAGCTGCCACCACCCAGCGCCAGGACCACCACGGCGGCCTTCACCAAGCGCTCGCCTTGTGGATAAGCAATCCGCAATGCACCTTCGGCATTCCAGCCCAGCCAGCGGTGACGGGTGTGGATAACTACTCCGCTGTCGCGCAGGCGCTTGAGCCAGGCGCGCAGCAGTGGCGCGGCTTTCATGTCGGTGGGGAACACCCGGCCCGAGGTGCCGACGAAGGTTTCGATGCCCAGGCCGTGAATCCACTGGCGCAAGGCGTCGGCATCGAAGTCGTGCAGCAGCGCGGCGATTTCGCCCTGGCGCTCGGCATACCGGCTGACGAACGCCGGGTAGGGCTCGGAATGGGTGATGTTCATGCCACCGACACCCGCCAGCAGGAACTTGCGACCCACCGAAGGCATGGCATCGAACACCTCGACCGCCAGGCCCGCCTGGGCCAGTGCTTCGGCGGCCATCAGGCCGGCTGGGCCGCCGCCGATGACGACTGCGGGGGGAGGGGAGGCGGGGCTCAGATCAGGCATGGTGGGCAGCAGGCTGTGGAAAAGAGGCGCATTCTAGCGCAGCGCGGCCTGTGGAAGCACTGCTCAAAAAATGATCAGAGCTTTGCAGGCCTTGCCTGTAAAGGGCTGCAGCGCCTTTCCCGCAGGTTATCCACAAGCGGTTCCACAGTCATTGTGAACAACCGATGACGCGTGCCGCACTGTGATGAAGGATGCCATGGCGCCTGGCCAGGACTGCGCGGTCCTTGCTGTAGCCACCGCCGATCACACCCACCACCGGGATGTCGCGGCCCAGGCAGTGGCGCAGCACCGCTTCGTCACGGGCGGCAACGCCTGCATCGGTCAGTTGCAGATAGCCCAGGGCGTCGTCCTTGTGCACATCGACCCCGGCGTCGTACAGCACCAGGTCGGGTCGATAGAGTGGCAGCAGGTAGTTGAGGGCGTCGTCCACCACCTTCAGGTAGGCCATGTCGCCCATGCCACGGGGCAGGGGGATGTCCCAATCGCTTTGCGCCTTGCGCGCCGGGAAGTTCTGTTCGCAGTGCAGCGACACGGTGATGGCGTCTGGTGTGTCGTGCAGGATGCGCGCGGTGCCGTCACCCTGATGCACATCGCAGTCGAAGATCAGCACCCGGTGTACCCGGCCAGCCTCCAGCAGGTAGCGGCTGATCACGGCCAGGTCGTTGAAGATGCAGTAGGCATGACTTCTTTTTTATAGTAAATAACATTGAAAATAGATTAGTAGAATCAACAGGGTAACTGGTTTTTTGCGCAGAGATCCATCGTAGGCTATGGTTCATTATTGTTCACCTCATGGG
>NZ_LQXW01000048.1:0-17115 GCF_001586765.1 Pseudomonas sp. ABFPK
GCATGGTTTCCAGAGGATAGGGTTTTCTACCGCCGCCGGCCTTGGGGTAGAACGGTTCGATCAGCTCCAGCAGGCCTGCCCAGGGCACCACCTGATCCATTTCGGCGAGGAAGCGCTCTCGGCGGGTTTGCTTGCGCTTGCCGGCGTACTCAAAGTCGGAAAAGCTCATCTGGCTCATGGGCGGCTCGGATCAGGTGTTGCGGGGATTCTCGCATAACTGAAGGCTTGTTCGGAGATTCCCTAGTGATCGGACAAGTCTTCGCCTGGGTGGTCACCGGATCAATATCGAACTCACGTGCGGGATACCAGTAGCCGCTTAGGCGGTAGTAGCCCAGCTGAGCCAGCTTGCGCTCGGCTCGAACCGGATCGGCGACGTGCATCCTGCGCTGCTGGATGAGAGCCACGAGGTCTGGATAGGTTCGAAAAGGTTTCGGAGCCAGCAAAATCCATTTCCCAGAAATAAGAAGGCCCGAACGTAATGCCGGACTAAGCCAGCACCAGAGGATCGGGCGCGATTGAGATCATCATGCCGATCGTATCATTCGTCGTCAACCAAAATCGGTTGACGAAAAGTCACATCGAGATCGACGCCAAAACGGTGAGCGCAAAAGCCATCGCATTCGTCGACGAGTTTTGAGGGGATCGAAATCACTGCCCAATCCCGATAGGTTTACTCAAACGCCCCGGACCGCTACCTGCCTTAACCCTCAAGACAGAGCAGCGACACATTGGCTCGCTTGATCATATCGATCAGCTCCGCTGAGCTCACAAGCCCACAGGCATGCAGGTGCTCCGCTGCCTGGATTGCATTGTCGTAGCACCCCTCATCCCGGAAGTTGACGCCCAAGTAAACCGCTATCCACTTACGTAATGCATGCGATTCTTGTTCTCGATACGTCATTCAGATCTCCTCCACGGCGGAAAGCTTTTCTTACCTCAAAAAATTCTACGACACCCAGATAAGTATTTCTTGAGGCAGGCCCTACCTTGATCTCGGCATCCTGACGCCCATAGTCAGTCTTGCCAGAGCCCAGCCGTGAACAAGCCATTCCTCCTCCTTGCATCTCCTCGCCGAATCCTGCTTGGCGCGCTGATCAGCGTCAGCGGCGGCTTTTCACTCACACCCACCGCCATGGCGGCCAGCGCATCCGAACAGGCCAACATCGAGGTGATGATCCGCCAACTGAATGCACTGGAGGACTCAGCACGGCGCAGCGCCACGATCGCCAGCGAACCTGGTGAGCGCTATCACTTCGACTATGAACGTCTGGCCGGCGACATCCAGCGCGTTCGCCAGGGCCTGCAGGAGTACCTGACCCCAAGTCGCGCACAGCCGCGGGATCCGGTAGAGCTGGCGGGCAAATACACCCTCACTGGCGGGCGAATGCCATGAGCATGAGCGGCACTCAAGTCGCAGCTTTCAACGCTGCCAGCGGCATCACCCCCCAAGCCAGCACCGTGCTGTTCGTAGGCACAGTCATCGCACTCTCGACCCTCTGGGGTGCCTGGGCGCTGTACAGCATCTATCGAGGCTGGGCCACCCAAAACATTGACAGAAACACCGCCGGCGCGGCGACCGTCAAGGTCTTCGTTCTTCTACTCATCCTTTCCGCACTCGTTCTCAGCTAGCCAAAAAGGAGCTACACGATGTCCCTGAAAACAAACTTCAAACCCGCCGCATGCGTGGCAACAGCAGCAATAGCTTCACTGCCAGGATTGGCAGCGGCAGCGTTACCTGGCGCTCAAGCTCCGACTCGAGGTGAAGGAACAAGCTGGCTTCAAACCCTCCAAAACTATGGGTACGACGGATTCATGCTCTTAGGGTTGATCTTGCTCGGGGGCATGATGGTCGGAGTCGCATCACACGCTTTCGGCGTTTATCACGAGATTCATGAGGGTAAAAAGAAATGGCGGGATTTGGGCCTGACAGCCGTGGTGGGCGTCTGTTTGGTCGGTATCGGCGTCTTCATGGTCACCAAGGCGACCGGAGTTCTCTGAACAGGTAATGAACCATGGCCGAAACCTTTTACCTCAAGGACGGGACGCTCGACTTTCTTCCTCACAACCTGAATAGGCAGCCCATCATCATGGGCGGTCTTACAGCGGATGAAATGTGGGGAACCGTTGCAGTCTGCAGCGGTATTGGTCTGCTCCTAGGCATCCCTGTGTCGATCTTATTCAGCAACCCTGCCCTCTTCATCGTAGGCGCCCTAATAGGGGGAGTACTGGGGTTAACGATAGCAAGCCGAATCCTACGGAAGATGAAAAGGGGTCGGCCTGATACATGGTTCTACCGCCAACTCCAGTTCTACATGGCTCAACACCTCCCCTTCCTCGGTGGCCCCAAACTGGTCACCCGGAAGGGCGCGTGGACTTGCCGTCGGTCAGGAAAGTAGGGATCTCATGAGTTTTCGAAAACGAGTGGATGCTCAGCAGGCACACATCCTCAGCTTGCGAATCGCGGTCATTGTGCTGGGCGCAGTCAGTCTGTTTGCGTTCTACGGCTGGCATAATGCCCCCGAAGACCTGACCGTGCATGTGCCGCCGGACCTCCGCTCCGGCAGTACTCGCAAATGGTGGGAAGTGCCGCCAGAGAATGTGTACGCCTTTGGGTTCTATATCTTCCAGCAGATGCAACGCTGGGAGAAGAATGGGGACGACGACTACCAGGACAACATCGAGCGCCTGGCCTCCTACGTGACCCCTGGCTGCAAGGAATACTTGCAGAAAGACTACGAGATGCGCCGTAACGCCGGTGAGCTGCGTCGCCGTGAGCGGAACGTCTCGGAAATCCCAGGCCACGGGCTGACCGACCCTGGCGTGCTGCGCGTAGAAGAAATCGGAATCAACGATTGGACAGTCAATCTGGATCTGCTCGCTGACGAGTCGGTGAACGGGGAGCGGGTCAAGCGCGCCATGACTCGCTACCCACTGTCCATTGTCCGTGCCGACGTCAACCCAGAGAAAAATCCGTTCGGGTTGATGTGGAACTGCTATGCCTCCAACCCGCAACGCATCGAGGTTGATCTGCAAGCCGCCGGGGTGAAGCCATGAACCTGCGCACCTGGCTCCTTGCTCTGGGCCTCTTCGCAGTTGCCGATGTGAAAGCGGTAGAGCTGCTGCAGTGGGACCGTATCCCCATGGCAATCCCGCTGATTGTCGGGCAAGAGCGCATTGTGTTCGTCGATCAAAACGTGCGCGTCGGCATGCCTCCCCAGCTTGTCGGCATGCTGCGCGTCCAGAGCACCGGTGGCGCGGTCTACCTCCTGGCCAGCCAGGAAATACCACCGACCCGGCTCCAGCTGCAGAACGTGGCCACCGGCGAGATCATGCTGGTGGACATCGCCGCGACACCAGCAGCAGAAGGCCAAGCCAAGCTCGAGCCCGCGAAGATCGTCGCGGGTGCGGCCCCTTCCACCTACTACGGCGATACCTCCTCCACACGAGCGCCCACGAAACGATCCGGGACGTCGGATGAAGAGGAGGATGTTCCACCAGCACCTCGCCATGAGACGCCTGCGCCGGTTGCCCTTACCCGCTATGCAGCACAAATGCTTTACGCCCCATTGCGGACCGTTGAGCCCGTCGCCGGCATCAGCCAGGTGCGTGTTGACCGAGCACTGGATCTCAGCACCTTGTTGCCGGTGTTGCCGGTGGAGGCATCAGTGCTGGGAGCTTGGCGCCTCGACAACAGTTATGTCACTGCGGTCAAGCTGAGGAACCTGAGCGCCCAGCAGCTGACGATGAATGCAACAGAGCTGATGGGAAACTTCGCCACAGCGACATTCCAGCACCCGTACCTTGGGGCTCGCGGAAACGCCAGCGATACCACCACGCTTTACCTGGTCACTCAAGGAAAGAGTCTGAAAGAGGCCCTGCTACCGTCCTCGGTCAGCCAAATTGATCCGAAAGCAGGAGGGCGCCGTGGGCAGTCTGAAAAGTAATCCACTCCTCAAGTACCTGCTCATCCCGCTGCTGATCGTCGCGCTGATCATCCTGTTTAAGGGGGGGAGCAAGAAAGACGAAGCGGCGGTTCCTGAAGAAGAGACGATCAAAATCGGAAGCGACACTGCCCGCAAGCTTGGGGTGGACGGTGATACCCCCGCCGACACCCTCCGCACAGTCGTAGCTGAAAGCCGGGAGGTGAAGGAGCAGATCGCGAAGGTACTGACCGACAACAAAGAACTCAAGGACCAGAACACAGAACTCCAGCAGCGGCTCTCCCGCATAGATCAAAACGTCGACAGCAAGTTGAATGACGCTAAGAGCGAGCTGCAGGAACAGGTTAAAAACCAGAGTATGGGGCTACTGGACCAGTTCCAGCGTCAGTTGGATAACTTGTCGCAGCCCCCCAATACCGCTGGGCAGGATCTGCCCATCGGGTTTGGCGTGCAACCAGGTGACGGCGCGGGTTTCGACAAAGGTACGAAGTCCAATGGACTCGTGTGGGTTGAGCCGACCGATGCCACTGCCGTGGACGCTAACGGTAAACCACTTCAGCCGGGCTCCGCCCAGGCGGCCAGCGGCTTCAACTTTCCCACCAGCTTTGGCAACACCCTGGACAAAGGCCAGGCCGTTCTAGACGCAACAGCGCAGAACGTCGGTGCTGAGATGTCTCCCCAAGATGCCCGCAAGCAAGTACGCAAAGCCTATACCTTGCCCCAGAACTCGACGTTGATGGGGTCGGTGGCCATGTCAGCGCTCATTGGCCGGATCCCGATCGATGGAACAGTCAATGACCCCTTCCCTTTCAAAGTCCTGATCGGTCCGGACAACCTCACCGCGAACGGTATCGAGCTCCCTGACGTCGTCGGTGCTGTCGCCAGCGGTACCGCATCGGGCGACTGGACGTTGTCTTGTGTGCGCGGACAAGTACGGAGCCTGACCTTCGTGTTCGCCGACGGCACGGTCCGATCGTTCCCTGCCCCGGCAGAAGAGGCCAACGGCAGCCAGAACAACAACCAGAACAGCAGCAACGGGAACGGGCAACCTGCGATCCAGGGCGGACTCGGCTGGATCAGCGACTCCTATGGCATCCCTTGCATATCCGGTGAGCGCCGCTCCAACGCCAAGGAATACCTGACCAACCAATCCCTGGTGACAGCAGCGGGCGCCGGGATCGCCAAGCTGCTGAAAACCGATGAGCAGAACAACTCGACGACTTTCAGCAGCGGGGGGACGTCATTCGGTACCACGGGCTCCTCGGGGAATTCCGCCATGGGCTCCATCCTCACCGGCGGGGTCAGCGATATCCGATCCTGGATGAACAAACTCTACGGCGAAGCGTTCGCCGCCGTATACGTCCAGCCCGGGGCGAAGGTCGCCGTGCATCTGGACCAGCAGCTCGCCATCGACTACGAAATCAAAGGCCGCAAGGTCGATTACAACGCCGGAGCCAACCATGTATCCGCAAACCTGGACTAAACCCCACCTGCAGGCCGGGGCCTGGCTCGTGCTCACCCTCACTCTAGGCGGGTGCACGACTGACAAAGACGATCTGCTCCCCCACGGGGAAGCCAACATGATGGACGTTTGGCAACACGGCGCGTCTGGCGGGAGCTCTGGCAGTTCCAATAGCAGAATGCTACTGGATGCGCGCCAAGAGCTTCGGCGACCGCTCAATGAGGCCCAGGTGGCTCACCAACAGGCAAGTGCTGACGCCTTCACCCGCACGCCCCAGAACGAAATTTACAGTCAGTTCAAGCGCCTGCCGAACCCTGACCTGGTGATGTACGTGTTCCCGCACCTGGCTGGTACGGATCCGGTTCCAGTCCCGGGCTACACCACGGTGTTCCCGATGTATCAACGGGTGCAGTACGCCATGCCAGGCGAGCGGACGGAGGAGTACTGATGCAATTCATCAGCAAATTGCTGGGCAAAGGCCCTGCAACGCCTATCGAGCCCGTGCTCGACCAGACAACCACCGATC
The DNA here is from genome assembly GCF_001586765.1 of Pseudomonas sp. ABFPK. Taxonomy (NCBI): domain Bacteria; kingdom Pseudomonadati; phylum Pseudomonadota; class Gammaproteobacteria; order Pseudomonadales; family Pseudomonadaceae; genus Pseudomonas; species Pseudomonas sp. ABFPK. Next base: position 5,930 of record NZ_LQXW01000048.1, read on the forward strand.
CCAACCCTGCTGACGACTATCCCGCAACGGCCAGTACGGCCATAAACGAAGAGGACCGCCTGGCTGCGAATGAGAGGTACATCGCCCGCCTGGAGTCGATGGGCATCCCTTCCCCCATCGACTGGCATAATCCTAAACGTCGGCCGGCGACTAAAGCTGACGCGTCGAGGATGTATGAGGTCAACCCGTCGTTCGTGGACATGCTGCCATGGGCAGAATACTTGCCCGAGGATGAAGCCATGCTCCTCGAGGATGGCATTTCCAGGGCGGCGTTTTTCGAGTTGGTCCCGATCGGCACCGAAGGGCGCTCCGACGACTGGCTTCAACAAGCTCGCGATGCCTTGCAAGGTGTCCTACAGGACAGTTTCGACGAACTGGAGAGCTCCCATTGGGTGGTCCAGCTCTACGCCCAGGACGAAACGGACTGGGGGGACTACCTGCAAAAACTCCGGGCGTACGTCCAGCCGCGAGCTGAAAACACGGATTTCACTAAGCTATACCTCGCGCTGTTCCGCCACCACCTCGAGTCCATCTCCAAGCCGGGTGGGTTGTTCGTCGACACGGCCGTCAGCAACCTCCCGTGGCGTGGGCAGAACCGAAAAGTCCGCCTGGTGGTGTACCGCCGGGTAAAGAAACAGGACCTCGTGGTTCGCGGACAGGATCCTGCCGCCTACCTCAAGGCAATCTGCGACCGTCTTAAAGGATCCCTTGCCAATGCCGGCGTTACAACCAAACGCATGGATGGCCACACGATCAAGCGCTGGCTTATTGGCTGGTTCAACCCACACCCTGATCATCTGGGCTCGACCGATCGCGATATTCGTCGATTCTACGACACGGTTTGTCAACCACCCCGCGAGCTTGATCAAGGTGAGCTGCCGCTGGCCAGCGGTACCGACTTTTCGGAGAACTTGTTCTACCGAGAACCACGTTCGGATGTCGAAAGCGGCCTTTGGTCGTTCGACGGCATGCCGCACCGAGTTGTGATACTCGATCGCCTGAAAAATCCCCCCCTCACCGGCCACCTGACCGGTGAGACCAAGCAGGCAGATTCATTGAACTCACTGTTCGACCGCCTCCCTGAGGATACCGTGCTGTGCATCACCATGGTGCCGACCCCGCAGGACCTGCTGGAAGGGCATCTTGAACAACTCTCCAGGAAGGCCATCGGCGACACCCAGGCATCCAGCCACACCCGGGATGACGTTAAAACGGCACGGTCCATCCTCGGGCGCAAGCACAAGCTCTACAGGGGCAGTGTTGCTTTCTTCCTCCGTGGTCAGAGTAAAGCCGTGCTCGAGGAACGCACGACCAGCTTGTGCAACGTCCTCCTCGGTGCCGGCATGCAACCAGTCCAGCCACAGGACGAAGTAGCTCCCCTGAACAGCTACCTGCGGTGGTTACCCTGCAATTTTGACCCGAATGAAAACCGCGCCTTGGAATGGTACACGCAGCTGATGTTCACCCAGCACATCGCGAACCTTGCCCCGGTATGGGGGCGCTCCACTGGCACAGGTAACCCAGGTTTCACGCTGTCCAACAGAGGAGGTGCAACGCTGACCTTCGACCCGTTGAACAAGCTCGACCGCCAGATGAACGCCCACCTGTTCTTGTTCGGGCCCACCGGCGCGGGTAAGTCTGCAACAGCCAACTACCTGATCATGCAAGCGATCGCACTTTACCGCCCAAGGTTCTTCATCATCGAGGCCGGCAACAGCTTCGGCCTGCTGGGTGATTTCGCCAAGAGGCTCGGCCTGACCGTTAACCGAGTGCGGCTCGCCCCTGGCAGCGGCGTGAGTCTTGCCCCGTTCGTAGACGCGGTGCAACTCATCAAAAACAAGGACCAGGTCAAGGTCCTGGATGCGTCGGACGTGGATGCTTCGGACCAACACCTGGCCGACGCCCTGGCGGGAATGGAGGACGAACAGCGGGACATCTTGGGCGAGCTTGAGATCACTGCCCGCCTGATGATCACCGGCGGCGAGTCGAAGGAAGATGCTCGACTCACTCGGGCTGACCGCAGCGCCATCCGCCAGTGCATCCTCAACGCGGCGGAGCTGTGTGTCAGCGAGAACCGTCCAGTGCTCACTGAAGATATCAGCGCAGCACTGCATGCGATGGCCTGCGACAACAAACTCCCCGAAAGCCGGCGCAACCGGTTCATGGAGATGGCCGAGGCCATGGGGATGTTCACCATGGGCACGGAAGCCGAGATGTTCAACTGTCCTGGTACGGCCTGGCCGGAAGCTGACATCACAATCGTCGATCTGGCTACCTACGCCCGTGAGGGCTATCAGGCCCAGATGGCCATCGCCTACATCTCGCTGCTGAACTCCATCAACAACATTGCGGAGCGGGACCAGTTCAAAGGTCGACCACTGATTGCCTTCACAGACGAAGGTCACATCCCATTGAAGGTGCCACTCCTCTCGCCGTACTCGGTGAAAATCACCAAGATGTGGCGAAAACTGGGTGCCTGGTACTGGATGGCAACCCAGAACGTCGACGACATCCCCCCAGAAGCATCCGCGCTGCTCAATATGATCGAGTGGTGGATCTGTTTGAACATGCCGCCCGACGAGGTGGAGAAGATCGCGCGGTTCCGTGAACTCACCCCTGCACAGAAGACGATGATGCTCTCAGCAAGGAAGGAAAACGGCAAGTTCACCGAGGGGATCGTCCTGGCCAAGCGGATCGAGATGCTGTTCCGGGTGGTGCCGCCCAGCTTGTGTCTTGCCCTGGCTATGACCGAGCCAGAAGAAAAGCGGCAACGTTACGAAACCATGCAGGCGCTCGGCTGCGATGAATTACACGCCGCACTGCAGGTAGCCGCAGACTTGGACCGGAAACGCGGTATCACCCCCTTCCCAATCACCTTTCCCGAACACAAGAAGGCCGTGGAGCGCGTGGCATGAGAGTCATGAATACCCTGACCCAGAACATCATTGATAGCCTGACCCAGCTACTAAAAGATCCAGGCCACGACACCCTTCAATCGTTGTCGGTTTGCGCACCGGTGCTCATTGATGAGCTGCAACAGATCAAAATTAATGCCCTCGATCGTCGAGACATCATGCCCCTGATCCAGGGCGTATTGGCTGATTGGCTGAAACAGCACCCTCAACCCGAAGGGGCCATTCACGATCTCCAAGTCGCCTTGCAGAGGCTCGGCCAACTTGCCGACCATTCTGTCGATCTGGGGGACAAGCATGAGTAAACGTAGGTTCAGCCTCATCTTGCTCTGCACCATTGTGATCACGGGCCTCGGTGCCGACTGGCAGTTGGCAAAGAACAGTAACGTGAGAAGCCCCGATGAGACTTGGTTCTTCGGCCCATCGAATGCCAGGTGGGTGATAACTGAGTACGCCGACCTGGAATGCCCGTATTGCAGGGCATACACACCGAAACTGAAGCAATGGGTGAGTGGGCAAGAGAACGTCAAGCTCGCATGGCACCACTTCCCGCTTGATATCCATGGCGTTGCTGCACTATCGGAGGCACGACTCGTTCAATGCGCAGGTTACTTAGGGGGGGCACAGGTGTTCTGGCAGGCGATCGAATTGGTTCTGCTGCAGACACGGGGTGATGGACAGGGCCTGCCTGAAGATTTGGAGGTGCCGGGAGTATCCAGCGAGTCCCTTTCCAGTTGCGCTAGGACAAACATGGACATCCGTGGAATTGTTGAGAGACAGCGGGCTACGGCCAAGAGCCACGGCATTGCCGCAACCCCAACGATCGAGGTCACTGACAGTCTGACGGGGCACAGCATTCGCCTGGAGGGCCCGGTAGACAGCGCCGCGCTGCTGTCGGTTATAGATGCCCTTGCCGCCCAGGCCTCACTGCGCAAGGAGTGGGCAAGGTAATGATCAAGCTCACGGTCTCGCGCACCGACAACAATGACGAAGAAAGCAATCTGCCAAGCAGATTCTTTCCAAGCGCAGGTTCTGGCCATGGATGGTTTCAGCTTGAGCCGGCCGGGGAAGAGTTCCCCTCACACACTGAGCTAAGTTGGGCTCTCCAGGAGTGGAATGACGACTGCGTGCTCATGGACTACGACGCGACCATAGGCAAAGGACGGTTCGTAATCGTCGACTGGTATGCCCCAGCCCCCGGGACCGTGATCGAGCTGCAGCGCGATATGAATCTGGAAGAACTTGATCCTGGTGGCGAGGAATGGTTCGACTAGCTCACACCTCTAACGCTCTGCTTAGCCCCCCGCGCCTACTGCCTGAGAAATCCAAGCACCGTCAGATATCTATTTCCTACTGCGCCTAAAGCGCCGATCCGTTTTCCTGTATCGCCCCCCCTACTTCAGGTGCAGTCCCATGTTGGATATCCCTCCGCCTTCATCGCGAGCAGTGCTATTGCTCGTCGTCGCCTTGGCCAACGGCACCGCGTATGCCGAGACCTGGGCCATCACAGACACAGCGCACCCGCTGAGCTCCGTGCCAGCAGATGTGCGTGTCATAAAGCTCGATGAACAGCAGCGCATCGAGGAAAAGTTATCCAGGAAGTTACCACCCAACCCGCACCAGGCCGCTCTCGCCGCTAAGCAACTGATGGCCACCCCGGCCGGAGCTGACCTGATGCAACAACTGGCTGCCGCTCAGCAGGGCAATGCCGATGCCTGGAGTGTCGGGGTCTCGAAGGTGCCGGCAGTCGTTGTTGATCGCCGGTATGTGGTGTACGGCCAACCCGACGTGGCTGCAGCCATTCAGACAATCAACCAAGCAAGGGAGCGATGATGAGACGAATCTCGCGACTCACCCTGGCTGGATTCCTAACTTCGGCGCTACCTTGCTCTGCCTCCGCGGCCATCAGTTCGGCGGCGATTCTCGCCTCTTCCATCTCGCCAACCTGCCTGGAATACAAAGTAGTCGGCATCTGCTATTGGCTGCTCTGCACCCCTTTTGGCTGCACGGTCAAAACCTCCACCAAGGTCCGGCACTACATCCCGGACGCGGTGGTGTCCGCCTATGCAAACACAGGCGGGAATCCCTGGGCAGAGGTAAGCCCCATGGGAGCGCCTAATGCAACAGCGCAGGCAGGCAATGATGGGACTACCAACCACAACGCCGAGAACAACATCACTAAATTCAAGGAAGCTGACGTTGTCGGTCACCCTGGAGCTGAGGTGTTCAGCCGGTTCGTCAGCTCTTATGGCTACTCATGCCACGGCGCGACCACCCCATACGTGCCCTACATGCTCAGCACGCTGGACACCCTCGCATGGCGGTACGGGGTGCCCGAATCCGTCTATCCAGAGGCCCTAATCCCCGGTATGCGTGAAGTCGGGGGACTTCTCTCAACCGACATGTGGGGAAGCATCTACCCACGGAGCGGGTTCATCCACCAGGTCGACGACTTCAAGGCCGGTGCAGTCATCGCCCAGCGCGTCGGTGACATCACGACCCGCGTAGGACAACCCCACGTGTACCAACCGATGCTCGCCCAACCGGAGCCGGGCTACTGGCCTGCCGGGGAACTGAAGGAGGGTGATGCCAGCACAGGCAAGTGGCAGGAACTCACGCCAACCATCAGCCCCTCCTGCGCCGTGTTCCCCTCCCCCGGCCCCAATGCCGAAGCGGTCGACGAAGCCTATGCCTGGGCACTGTGGCGGCCCTATTCATGCTGCCAGCGCAGGGGCCAAACCTTCCTAGGAAGCACTGACTTCCAATGAGAGATGACCTGGAGAGCTATATGAACAAATTAACCATCGCCATCATTCTCGCTGCTGGCATGGGCAGTACCTGGTGCATGGCTGAGGCCGCCGACCCAATCAAGGTGGAGGCCCAGGGCAACGTGCTCGGGGACGACGTGCTCTACAGTATCGGCGGTGGCAGCGCTGTCCAGATGGGCAGCGCAGGCCAGATGGAAAGCATCACCGTCGGCGCCGGCTGGCAGAACAACCTGATCTGCGGAAACATGGACCTCAGCAACACTCTGCAGAACCAGCTGAACGGCGCAACGCAAGGCTTCCAACAGATCATGAGCAGCGTCATCCAGAACGCGACCGGCGCTGTCACGTCATTGCCGGCACTGATCCTGCAACGGGCAAATCCTGCCCTCTACAACCTACTGACCAACGGTATCCTGCAGGCGCGCCTCGACTACGACCGATCGAAGGGAACCTGCAGGGCGATGGCCGAGCGGATGGCCGACATTGCCGGTGGCCAGATGGGCTGGGGCAAGGTTGCCGAGGGCCAGAAGATGGGGCAAGCCCTGGCATCCAGCAACGATGCCGTGGCAGTGGTCGACAAGGTCGAGGAAGCACCAGGATCGAATGGCGTGACCTGGGTCGGCGGTAAACAGGCCGGTGGCAATGGGCAGCAGCCCATCAAGGTGGTTGGGGACGTCGCCAAAGCAGGCTACAACCTCCTCAACAACCGCGCAGCTCAGGACACCTCGAGCATCCCGCAGTCCAGCTGCTCCAATGGACTGGTATGCGGCAGTTGGGAGTCTCCGGCCGAAGCCGCCCAGTTCGCGAACCGGGTCCTGGGTGAGCAGCAGTTGCAGACCTGTGAAGGCTGCACTACCACCTCGACTCCGGGTGTGGGCTTGACGCCGCTCATCCAGGAAGCATACGACAAGAAGCTCGCGGCCTTGCAAGAGCTTTTGAAGCCCGGGACACAGATCACCTCCGAGAAGCTACGTGAGGCAAGCAGCGACTCCCTCCCCATTACCCGCGGCGTGGTTACAGCCCTTCGTGACGAGCGGGATCAGGCTGTGTTGGCCTCTCGCCTGGCATCCGAGGTCGCCCTTGCTGATGTTCTGGAGAAAGCTCTGCTGCTGCAACGCATGCTAATCACCGGAAGCAGGGAGCCGAACGTAAGCATGAATAAGCTCGCAGTGGAAGCGACCCTTGGACAGGTCGACAACCTTCAATTGCTGATCACGAACCTGAAGACCGAGCTCGACATGCGGCAGCAACTCGCCAACAACTCCCCGATGAAGATCATCGAGCGCAGCAAGTCGCGCGCCGAAAACTCCCGCTCGATTTACGAAGCGGCGCCTGAACAGGATCGCCTGCTTCAGCTGCAGAAGCCTGCCGGCAAGGAGTGACCATGATGGAAGATGTCGAGAAACAAGTCCACCCAATCAAAGTTCTGCTGGGAGGCGTGGTATTGAGCGTCGTGATGATGCTGCTGAGTGTTTTGCTCGGCATCATCGCGGTCAAATATCTGGGCGTCTTCGACACCTGGTTGAAGTGGCGTGAAGGCAATTACTTACCACTGTTGCTGTGGCGACTTGCGCTCTACGGCAGCATCGTCTTCGCCTGGGTGAAGCTCAAGGCGCGCCTGCCTGGAAACGAGGAAGGTCTGTCATCCAAGGGGGTTCAACGGATCGAGCTCCTGATACTCCTGTTGTTCGTGATCATCGAGATCTCGAAGGCGCCAATCACCTGGTCGGAGGTCCTGTGACGCTCTACACGAACGACTACCTAGAGTATTACCTCACCCTGGTAGGGTGGATCATCAACAACGGGATCTGGGACATGATTTCGGACACGGGCCTGTTCGCCCTGCCCTTCATCATCATCGTGGCTCGTGAATGGATCAAGGTAAGAGGTGAAGGCGCTGACGAGGGCAACAAGGGTGTGCTGTCCCTGGCTCGCATTGAAACCCAGCTATACGTCGGGTATGTAGTCGTTTCACTGTGTGCTGTGCCAGCCATCTCCGTGGGGTTTGACACTCTGCAGTTCGACCAGGCGCGAGGGAAGCAGTGCCAGGTTCTGACGCCAGCACCTTCGGAGACAGGCTGGAACACGACCTTCAGCTCGTTGGCCGGCAAGAGTGCGAAGGTGCCAGTATGGTGGGCGCTCGTACACGCGCTTTCCAAGGGATTGAATAGCGGTGCTGTAGCAGCAATCCCATGCGGTACCGATCTCAGGCAAATGCGCATGGAGGTCGACGCAATGAGGATCGGCAATCCCCTGCTCGCGCAGGAGGTGGCAGACTTCACCCATGATTGCTTCGGTCCTTCCCGTGCGCGCTTGTTCATGCGTCAGCCCGACATAGGGTCGATCGCCAAAGACCAGAAGGCCCTGCAGGACCTGAACTGGATCGGATCCCACTACCTGCTGAACACGGCTGGTTACTACGACACGGATTACTCCAGAACACCCCGTACATCCTGGCCGTATGACTCGAAACGCGATGACGGCATGCCTCAGGTGACAGGTGGTGGGGGCTACCCCAACTGCAAGCAGTGGTGGTCAGACGGGAACATCGGACTCCGGGACCGACTGAAAGCGCAAGTCGATCCTAGTCTGCTGAGTCAATTCCTCGGGTGGGCAAAATGGCTGTCCCAAGAAGAAGTCACCGACTCGATGATTCGCCAGCTCGTATCGCCATCCAGCCAGGTCAACGGCGACGTCTACACCGACTATGGCGGGCAGATCGATGGAACGGCCTGGAATGGCCTTGCTCGTGCCGGGGGAACATTGGGGGTTGCTGTTGGATCTCTGGCCTTCTTTCCCGCTATGGATATGGTGCGCCAAGCCTTACCGATGGTAGTGGCCTTCCTCAAGATGGCCATGGTCATCAGCATTCCACTGGTACTGATAATCGGTGCATATCAACTGAAAGTTGCCATGACCATGTCAGTTACAATGTTTGCTTTAATATTTGTAGATTTCTGGTTCCAGCTGGCGAGATGGGTCGACAGCACCATCATCGACGTTTTGTATGGCTCGGGCTCACCGCACTTATCTTTTGATCCAGTTATGGGCTTGAACACCACTACCCAAGACGCGATTCTTAACTTCGTCATGGGTTCGATGTTCATCATTCTCCCCACGTTTTGGATAGTTGCTCTCGGCTGGGCCGGGGTACAAACGGGGAACATTATCGGAGGGCTTACCAACGGAACGAAAGACATTCAACAGGCTGGGGGACAAGTGGCAAGTGTTGCTAAGGACGCTATAAAATCTACTTCAACATAAATGAGTATGGCCAGAAACCTGGCCATAACTTATGACTGCATCAGTCTTTGAAGTGCATATTGTAATCAGGGTGCTCGTGCTCACCATAGAAAGGTGCTCGGTACGAATCATCGTCGGATTCGCGAACATGAGCGTCATCCTTCAACATGCCTGAAAGCAGGCTGGACTTCCCGGCTGACAAAGCCCAAAACAATAGTCCAAAACAACCAACGGTTAATAGCGAACCAACAATTGCGCTCACTGAATTGATTAGGATCAGAGCCAGGGTGCCGAAAACCACCCCTCTTTTGCCCCAACGAATCAGAGTGTTCTCGTCGAAGAGACAGAAGCGTGCCATTGCACCAAAGGCCCGGCCAAAGCGGAAGGCAATCGATCGTTTGGCTGATGAGGTCATACGCCATCTCCCTGCTCTGTGAAAGCACCTGGCCATCAGGTATACGACAGCTTTGGCATTTTCGCAAGAGGTATGGCATAAAACGCCATCACCACTCAACAGGTTCATCCGCATGGCCACCCACAATGTCGTCGTTCCAAAGCCGATGGAGCAGTCCATTGATGATCTAGTCAACACTGGTCGATATCAAAACTTCAGCGAAGTCGTGCGCGCAGGCATCCGGATGCTGCTTGAGCATGAAGCAGCTGAGGCAGCCAGGCTCGAAGCGCTGCGGAACGCAACATCAGTGGGCATCATGCAGGTCGAAGCAGGCCAGTATGATGAAATCGATCCGGCCAATCTGGCAGCCTACCTGGACAATCTTGGAAGACTAGCGGGCGATAAAGCATGAGTAGAGTCATGGTTCGCATGTCACTCCAGGCATGCATCGACATCGCCGATACGCTTCGCTTCACTGAGGTGAGGCTCGGTCAGTCCGTCAAAAATCGGTACCAAGACCTGCTACAGGAAACGTTCCTCGCCCTAGCTGAGCAGCCGACGGCAGTATGCAGCAAAAAGCGTGATGAGATTTCTCCGGGGCTGCGCAGCCTGCATCTGTCATTCAACATGCTGCAAATGACTGACGGATGCGTGATCAGACCTAGACATATCGTGTTCTACCGAATTGGGACAGATCAAATCGTTGAGATACTCCGAGTCCTCCACGATGCTATGGAGGTGGCTCAGAATCTGAAACACCTGCATCAGCAGTAAAGGGTAAATGGCTCAACAGAAAATGGGCTTGAATGGATAATGGAATGGATCACAAGGGTAAAAGCCTTACCTGAAAGGGCTGAAAAACTGAAACGGCGTCAAGGAATTAATCGATGAGTTTCTTAGGGAAAATGGTCCGCCTTGCTACGGTACATCCCCCGTTCATAAACAGCATGAGCAAGGATTTTAGAGACGAAGCAAATGCAGCTTTCGCCGCAAAGCTTAAACGTAGCAAGTTATACATGATCGGGGCTAGGCCCCGGACAGAGTTTAGCGATGTACGAATCGTCGACACAGTAAATGACATTGCTCGGGTGGAAATTAAGCTAGCAGGAAAGACAGTTGACTGGGGCTATATTAATCTACAAGCAAATGTACCCCTTGGGGGAGCTGTACATGCGGCCTGGGACGACCAAATAATTCAGATCGGACACAACCGTCCAGCTCCTGGTGAGAAGATGCACTCACACACCTGGTATACCCCCGATTCAGTATACTGGGAAAAATCTAGGGGCAACCCAAACTTACAAGGATTCAACAATCACGCTATCGTTTGTAACTACGATTTACTCTATGTTGGGATAGCAAACAAGCAGGATAGTTTCGAGCGCTTGTTAAATAAAGCTCATCAAGGTCGCGTGGAGATCCTTACAGAAGAACAGATTCGCTACCCAACCCCATCGAATCGAGTTTCAGACGAAATCGTCTTATTTTTCTTCGACATTGACCCAGTCGTGATTCAGACATGGGCGCCTGAGGATGAAATGGATGACATGGTTTCGGATATTAATAGCTCGCGCACTATAGCAGATGCCGAAAAAGCATTTGTTAGCCTACTGAAACCAGAGTACAACAATGTTCAGTTCAAAGAGTATCCAAGAGGAAAGGATGGCCTGTACGGTTCGGGCTTTAACGTCTATCAATACGTAATATTTGAAAACTTCACTTTTAACACACCATCTGGAACGTTTAAGGATTCTCCGATCAAGTCAGCACAGGCCATCTGACCTGTGCTGAAATAGCCCTCCGTCCAACTGCCCTCTACAAGCCCGCCATCCCATGAGCCAGATGAGCTTTTCCGATTTCGAGTACGCC
>NZ_LQXW01000049.1:0-16352 GCF_001586765.1 Pseudomonas sp. ABFPK
AATGCCCCCCCTGCGTCGCTGCGCTCCGACTGCCCGGCCGGATGGCCGTGGAACAGGTGGCCAGATGGCCGTGGAATGCCTGGCCAGATGAGAGCGGACTGGGTGGCCGGATGGCGTGGAATCCGCATGTCGGGAAGGTCTGCATCCTTGTACTCCTCCTCAAACCATTTGTTCAGGGTCAGGCGGATACGGGTTAGTCCAGACTCTAAGCCCAAGCCCGTTGATAACGTGAGTCTCTCCAGGATAGGGCCAATCTGTAAGTGCTTATCTAGGTCCATGCGACGAGCAGGTCGCCAACGTGAGCGATAACCTGGCTCACCGGGGCCACATGGCACAGCTCCGGCCCGCTCTACACCTTCAGGGGCTGGCATCATCCTTGGTAGCTTCCGCTTTCCGCTGAGAGTTCTAGCCGGGCTGATGAATGAGCTTTCGTATGGCTGGGTCTCGTGTGTCCATTCCTCAACCTTTAACCTGGTCTCCAAGGCTTTGAGCTTCTTGGCCAAGCGTGAGATCAGAGTTTTCGATACCGAATGTAGGCGTGGTGTGTTGCTGGCGGAATAGACGCCCCTCCAACGTACACCTACCGTATGAAACCCGTGCTCTTCTGCCCAGTCGATTTCATCTTGGAGCAAGTGCGGGTACGGCTCATCCAGAATGACAATGCACTTTGACTCATCGTCGTACCAGTGAGAGCGGTGGTCTGCATACTCGGAGAGAACCAGGCTTGGTCCTGCCATCTCGTTAGCAGAAGGGGCTCGTAGCCCTGTCACAGCCATGAAATTAAGTGCGCGTGCGGCCCGTTGTGCCATCTTCAGGCCCTCGTACCAGTCCACTGAATCCATTCTACGTTCGAGATGGTCGTCCGCCTCCAACCGAAAACTGGACAAGTAGGTTGTCCTTTCAATTGACCGTCGGGGCAGGAGTTCCCTCAACGGGGAGGGCAGCCGGAATGAAAGGGTGGTCCGCCCTGATCGCAGGACTGGGCCATCCTGAAAGGGCTCTGGACTTTTGCCGTGCTCTTTCCAGTAGAAAGTGACAAAAGCTTGGTGTAGCTGGGCGGGTCTGCCTAGAACTGACTGGGCATGTCGCAGGTTGTGAAATCCAGCTTTATGCGCCGCTTCATCAAGAGCAGCATGATGCGGGATGCTCTCCTTTTACTTGATGAGTTTGGCTACGCGCTTGATACCCGCAAGGGTGGTAGGTCGAGTGTTTTCGGTGGCCACGAGTTCTCTCCGGCCCTACTTGTTGCAGCGTCACCCGTCCACCGCTATGCACCAGGGCCAAAGTCATGGTCCGAAGTTTGATTAGTTGGCAGTGCTGCTCGTGCAGCTTCGCGAGGACGGGTAGCGGGCGTCTGCTGGGCGCCACAGCAGATTCTAAGCTGCGTATTGAGTCTTTGACTAGACCAAACACATGAACGGATCAGATGGGCTAGTGAGTCACTTGCAGATCGTCACCGCGATCCGCCCCTCCACACGCGGATCTGACAATCTCTGATGAGATTGATTTGCATCTGTTAGCATATAGGTACGTGTGAAGAATCATTTTTGCCGTTATGATTCATTTTCAGGCGGCGGCCCTCGGTATCCCGGGGCAGCATGTAGCGATCCTCAGCGGATCCAGGGGAGGGGGCATGGCCAAACAAGATGAGATGACGAATCGATCCATCGCGATCCTGATCAACCTGTCGGCCGGCTTGGACGAAGCCGGGATTGAGTGCGGTGATGAGCGTGTACCGATCACTGCAAACTTACGCCTGGCCGCAGCTGCGGGAGCCGCAGCGTTGTCGCAGCGAGCCAAGCGGTCGACGCCATTCTCGAACCAGACGAATAGTCCACATGTGAAGTTGGTCAAGACCGCTGCTAACTGGCTCGACCAGCTGAAGGTGGTCAAAGGGTTTCATGGCGATGTCTCGGCTGCAGAGTTTCTCGGTGTCAGCCAGACCCAGTTCTCCCGCTGGCGCACCGGCAAGGATCTCTTGGACAACTATCACGCGTGGCAGATCGCTGCAGCGCTGAACGTGAACCCCATGGTGGTGATCGGCAGCGTTGGCTTCCACCACTCACGGGACACCGATCGCACCAGGTGGTTGGCCATGCTGTCGACGGTACTTGATTCAGAACTTCCTGCCGCTCCAGTGCAGCTGGCGCAGGCGCCAGCACGGGAAGCCGAGCCTGTGCAGCAGCCGGCAAAAGCAAGCCGCACTGCCAGTGGGAGCACCGAGTCGACGGCCCAGGGCAGCAAGTGGACCGATGACGAAGACCAGCGGCTCATTGCGGGATACCGGAATGGCGAAGCGATCGACACGCTTGCCACCGCACACAAGCGCACCCCGAAGGCCATCTTGCTGCGGCTCAGCAAGATGCACCGGTTGATACCGGCCGAGCAGCTCGCGAGCTTGTGTGAGCTCTACGGCGTGAACTTGAGCAGCTCTGGGAACGGGCGCAAGACCGAACAGAATAAGAGCTCCCCGCGGCCAAGAAGGGGGAAGGCCAAGGCGCATGCTCCCACTGTCTTCCTTTGAACGATCGGGCGGCTGAAGGATCAGCTGCTGGCGCTAGGAGAACAAATGTACTCTAGTCGTGCACGTGGCAGTTTGGCGGGCCCTTCTGCTACTGACTTGACCAAATGTGCCATACGAACCACCAGAAACTAACGATGGCACATTTCGAATGTGCGCCAGCCCAGCGTTTCCGCGGGAGGGATACGGGGCTGGCAACTGACACTAGCGATGGCACATTTCGGCGTCATCGGGACAACGGCTTACTGAGGTGGACTATGAGCAATACCCCACTCGCAGAAGCGCCTACCCGGCGCACACTGCTGCAGCGGCTATTCGGGGCCGGCCTGGGGCAGAACTTGATCTCGGTCTGGGTGACCGAGGTCGGTAACTACGCCTTTGGCCAGGTGGTAACCGAGACGAAGGTGAAGCTCGGGCGGTACACGCTGCTGCAGTGGAAAACGTACAGAACGCCTGAGCTCGACCGGGAGGAATAGGGAACTGCAGAGGCCCAACGGCCAAGGATCGGAGCTCGCGATAGGTGCCGACCCCTTCTTGTTCAGTGTGCACTGTGGCGCCAGGTTTCGTTATCGGCTGGTGTTGCCCATTTCGAGTTGACCAGAGAATGCGATGGGGCTGTCGACATCGCACCGATACAAGGCTGCTTTTGGCAGATATTTGCCAATGGAGATCATGGCATGCGCACACCCAACGAACAGGCGGCACCCAAACTGATGGCCAGCTCAATAGAGCTGATCAGCGATCGAGATGAGAAGTTCTCTGCTGTCGTAACCATCATGGGCAGTTACGGCAACGAGTCTTTCCGGAAGGCCTTCAAAGCACAGTACCCCGAGGACTGGGCAACGATCGAGCGAAGCTACGACTTGCCCGGTCTCAATTATGGGGAGGTAGGCCGGTGTATCGATGGTAAATGGACCTTGATTGCGATCGAGCCTTCACCAGCGGCTCTGCTGGACGCGCAATACTGCGACTATCTTAGGAACCCGCCCTTTTAGCCTGCGCTTCGTTGCACCGCGCTGAGCTCACGAACGCTACACCCAATCCGGCCATTACTGGCCGGATTTTTTTTGGCCTCCAGGGGAGAGCATAACCCACGGAGATCGTTTTGGACGAAGATAAAAGTTGCCATATAGTTTAATAAATATTGATAAAGGTTGCCCTATAGTTTAATTTTTTGGTCCGGTCCGTAGGTAAACCAGGGGAGCCAGTCTACCTGGCGGGCGCCACTCAACTCTCGTAGGACATTGCATGCTGATCAAAAAAATCCTCACCCATTTCCACTTCTGCTGCGGCTTGGGGGGGGGCGCCAAGGGCTTCAACCGGGCAAAGCCCATCGTCGGTAACGTGCAAGCTGAATGGGAGTGCTTGGGAGGCGTTGACGTTGACCCGGCCGGCCTCGCCGATTTCAAGCGATTGTCCGGTGTTGAAGGCACGCTGTTGGATCTCTTCACACGTGATCAGTAGATCCGCTTCCACGGAAAGGAGCCGCCAGCCGGATGGCGGGAGGCACTCCCAGAGGACATCCGCCGTGCGGCCCAGAACCGCCGGCCCGACACCGTTTTCATCAGCTCCCCATGCAAGGGCGCCAGCGGGTTGTTGTCGGAGAAGATGAGCCTGACCCCGAAGTACCAGGCCTTGAACGAGCTGACTCTGCGCTGTATCTGGCTGATGGCGGAGGCGTGGCGGGATGACCCTGTACCAATGCTGGTATTCGAGAATGTCCCACGCCTGGCCAATCGTGGCCGCCATCTGCTGGACCAGATCGGCGCTCTGCTAAGCCACTATGGATATGCCGTCGCCGAAACCACCCATGACTGTGGGGTCATCGGCGGATTGGCTCAAAGCCGCAAGCGATTCCTGCTGGTGGCTCGCCACGTCGAGAAGGTGCCGTCGTTCCTGTATGAGCCAGAGAAGAAGAGCCTTCGTGCTGTAGGTGACATCCTCGGTCGCATGCCTCTGGCCGGCGATATCGAGCAGGCTGGCCCTATGCACCGGGTGCCGGCTCTGCAATGGAAAACTTGGGTCCGCCTGGCCTTGGTCGAAGCCGGAAAAGACTGGCGCAGCCTGAATGATCTCGCGATCCAGGATGGTTACCTGCGCGACTTGATCATTGTTCCAGGGTACCGATCGGGATACATGGGAGTACATGGCTGGAATGACAGCATGGGCACGGTGGCTGGCCGATCGAACCCAACAAACGGAGCGTTCTCGGTTGCAGATCCGCGAGCCAAAGCTGGCGCCCTGCAGTACCAGCAGTATGGTGTTCGCCGATGGCAGGACACCAGCGGTGCCGTCATTGGAGTTAAAAGCCCAGGACAAGGCACATTCAGCGTCGCCGATCCCCGACCGGCCATGAAACGCACAAAGGGCGACGCTTACCTGACTGGCGGGCATTACGGCGTGGTGCCGTGGCAGGGCTCAGCGGGAGCCGTCTCTGCAAGCGCCAAGCATGACAACGGCCGTTGGAGCGTAGCCGATCCCCGGCTCCCAGAGGCCAACGACAGGCTCACTTGCATTATCGAGTCGCTCGACGGGACCTGGCACCGCCCCTTCACGACTCTGGAACTGGCAGCGCTGCAAAGCCTTGTCGAGCCCGAGGAGCAGTTGGAGTTGGACGGTTTGAGCGATCAGGCCTGGCGCGAGCGGATTGGCAACGCCGTTCCGCCGGCGGCGGCGGAGGCGATTGGGCATGTCATGGGCACGACATTGCTGCTGGCAGCCCAAGGGGAAACCTTCATGCTCAGCAGCATGCCCGTCTGGGTACGGCCCGTCGCGGTAGGCCTGAGCGTGTCGCAGCTGGCGACAGAATGAGGCTGATCGACCTAGGCCTACGGCTTGGGCGCCAGCTCAGCCGGTGCCCCATGCTGAAGACCCTTTAGAGACCGCCGATACAGAGCTGCCGCTGATCGGCGAAACCGATGCCGGGTGCGCCTGGCATCATCACCACGACGTGACGATCACGTCATCACGATGAGAAGCATACGAATGGATGACAGAAACAACGGCCTTTTGATTGAAGGCCTGGTGCAGGGCTCCTACGACCGCATGTTCGGCCCCGGTAAGGTGGAGGCTCGCCACCACCCGCTCACCAGCTGGGCCCAGGCAACCGTCTCTGGCAGTGAAAGCAACTTCCAGGACACCCACCGCGATCTGCTGCGGACCTTCGAAGCTGTGCAGAGCACGCTCTACAAGGAGGGTGGCAACGACGAGCTGCTTACCGACCTGTCCGCAGTCGAGAACCGCCTGACGGGCGCTACGACCGTCGATGAGCTGGGTACCGCGATCATCGAGTCAAGGCCTGTGCTTGACCGTGTGTTTGGCCGGTAAGGCAGCCGTTTGAGGCCCTGGACTGCGTTCAGGGCTTTTCACTGTGAAATGTTGAGCTTTTCTCACGGACTGATGTGAAACCGGCGATTTGAGCAAGGCTTCGCGTGGAAGAAAAAGGTTGCCATATAGTTTAATCTTTATTGCTATTTGTTGCCCTATAGTTTAACTTTTTGGCTCAGTCACTCATCAGGGCACGCCATGAGCCGCTTCAAATTTCTCGGGATCAACGACGACAAATCGCACTGCGAATGTTGCGGCAAGCAAGGCCTCAAGCGTGTGGTTTGGATCGAGGACTGCGAAACCAACGAGATACGTCACTTCGGCACAACCTGCGCCATGGCGCCAGCGAAGGGCTTCACGCTCGACCTGGAGATTAAGGCGGAGATACGCCGGCTAGATCAGGTGCAGAAGTCTCGCGTTGCCCGGGCTTACCAAACGTACCGGCAGAAGGGTGGGCGTTGCGTGGCCAATCCGGACAAGCCCGGTTACTTCATGTACGCGGACCCACAACTTTGGAACGACTGCCTGGCGGCGGCGTAGGAGGACGAATCATGACCAACACTGAGCGCCTGATTGAAGAGTTCAAGCACTGCAAGGCACATGGGGTCACTCTGCGCTTTGCAACTGGCCGCAACACCGGCAACGGCCCTTCGGTTGTCGAGGCGCTGCGCCGCCGCGGCTATACCGTGAACCGGCTGCGCAGCTCGTACTACGAAGTGCCACGCGGCCCAGCCTAATCACATCGACCCGGTTCGCCGGTCCGGTACCCGCGATAAGACAGTTTCATCACTGACCCGCTGGCGCAGTTGCTGCCAGATGTCGAACGCCTGCAGGAGGCACAGCATGAGCATCACTAAGATTACCGAATGCCGCGAGTGCGGAAGCAAGGCCCTGAGCTGGCAGACATACAACCAGAACATCAGTGATGCGCAGCACGGGCGACTGCGCACCAGCGACATTCGCTGCCAGCTGGTTCTGGGCTGTGATAATTGTTCGGAAACCCTGGCAGTAATGAGCGCCGACCACGTAGCGGCATGGCTCACCGAGCAAGGGGCGTCGCAGTCCGCTCAGAGCCAGCCTGGTGATGACACTCAAACGGCGGCCTGTGCTGGCGATGTTGAAGAGGCGCTGCTGTGGCTTGACGACTTTGTGGCGCGGTGCAATGGCGATGACCGCGGGTCCTGCTCCGCCGTCGAGACTCTGCGTACTGCCCTATCTGGCAACTCTCAGGCCCAGAAGGTCAGCGCCGTCGCCCTGCGTGAGGCGATGGAAAACCTCGCTGTGAAGGCCTCTGCTGCTGACATTCCCCCGGTAATCCTGCCAGCGTCTGTACGCCAGGTGCCACTGGTAATACTGGGCGGCGTTTGTGTGCGGGTGTCCTACGTGGGTCTCAAGTGGTACCACGACCAGCTGATCGAAGATCGCTGGGTGCCGCTGGCGGTGGACGAGTTCGATGCGCTTCTGGTCGAGGCGCTCGCGAAGGCATGAGCTGCACTTGCCCGCCTCAGTACGGCCCGCGCCGGCCTTGTCCGGTACATCCACCCAGGGCCTGACCGGCTCACACCACGATCGAGGACATCCTCATGGCTGTCGCCAAGCGCAAGCCTCGCAACAAACCGACTCAGCTGCAGGTCGGTATTCTCCTCGCCGCCGCGGACCTGTCGCGCTACATCTATGACAGAGGTGATGCAGCTGATCTGCTGCGGCGGCAGGGCCTAGCCGACGCAAATTGCTCGGCCCTGGACGAAATGGACAAGGAGCAGCTGCGGATCTTGCGCGATGACTATGGACTTAGCAGCCTACGGGGGCTGGATTGATCATCCACCTTGTTCTGTAGCAGGCCAGGTCCGCATCACGAACGATCAAACTGCGGTGCACATCTAGATCTCCCTGAACCACGCATCCCCAGCCATCGAGCTGGGTCGATGCCGTGTAAGCGCCGCGGGGTTCGCGTGCGCAGCAGGGGGAAGCAAGATCATGCCATTGACCTGGAGCGTTGCCTTTCATTCTGGAATGTCCAGTTCTCAGGACCTGCGAGCTGCGGTTGATGAGGGTGTCCCGGTAGGGGTAGTTGCAACGTTGCTGGATAGCCTGAAAATCTTTGGCACGCTTCCCCGGCACCTGAATGCAGGAGGTGCCGTGTTCATCGACTCCGGAGCCTTTTCAGCCTTCCAGAAGGGCGAGCTCGTGAGCTGGGGGAAAGTGTTTTTCACGTACGAATGCGTGCTGGCGCGGACAGACTTCCCGGGGTCTCTTAGCATCGTGGCGCCGGACATCATTGGTGACCAATCGGCAACCCTCGACTTGTGGGCTGTGCATGCAGAGCGAGTGCGCACGTGGATCACGGCCGGCGCTCGTGTGATTATTCCCTTGCAGTGTGGGGAGCTCTCCGCGGGTGTGATGCTGGCGCATGCCAAGCGTATCTTTCAAACAGATCAGTTCTGCGCGGGGATTCCATCCAATCTAGCGGCCATGAGTGCTGAGGATTGTGCAACCCTGCACCATCACGACTTTCACCTGCTGGGACGAGTGGTGATCAACGCCGAATTAGGCGATAAACTGCGCGCCCTGTTGGCCAACAATCCCGATGCCATTTACACGGCAGATGCCAACTGGCTGCGATCCCGCATCAGGCAAATCAGCCTGGCTGCAAAGGACTTGCGGCAAGCGCCACCGGACAACCCGTTTGAGTCCTCGCGAACTCGTGCAGTACGGGCGGTCCTGCGCCAAGATGCATATCACCAGAAGCAGGGCGGGCCTTCGGGCGCCCGTCACTCGGAAATGATTTATGGCACATAACACTGGAACTGCTCAGTGCTCGTACTGTGGGGCTGAGTATCGACTGGTCTCCGATTTCAAGCGCGACATGCAGAGGCTCTGCAAGGCCTGGCTCAGCCGCCACGAGCGTGCGTGTGCATGCAGAACGCCGGATCAGCGCCGGTCCTGGGCACAGAAGTATGTGGGAAAGGATTTCGCTGAGAGCAGCTTGACTGTCGACCTGGAGCATCCCGGGTTCAAAGACATCCAGCCCAGCCATGCAGGTAATGGGGCGCTCCAGCTGCCCTGAGGCCATCCGCCGGCCTGCACCGACAGGTACTCGGCTAGCGCAGGCCGGGCAAATTCGTTCTCCCTTCCATTGAAGGTGCGAGTTGGCAACCGGTCTGGCACAGTGCTGATGGGCGAAAGCTCATTCTGCCACTGGTGAAAGCAGCGCTCGAATCAGTTATCACCGCCATTGTTCCAGTGAATCCATGAGCCATCTCCAAAGGAGCTGTGAAGTGAAGCCCGTCGATCTTATGAGCAAGGCTTGGGTAGACACCTACGAAGAGATTGCTGCTAAAGCCCAGCAAGTCAGGGCCTTGCTGGTGCAGCGCAACATCAGGCTTCGGTCCGGGAGCGCG
This sequence comes from Pseudomonas sp. ABFPK, assembly GCF_001586765.1. Classification (NCBI taxonomy): domain Bacteria; kingdom Pseudomonadati; phylum Pseudomonadota; class Gammaproteobacteria; order Pseudomonadales; family Pseudomonadaceae; genus Pseudomonas; species Pseudomonas sp. ABFPK. The sequence continues at coordinate 9,250 of NZ_LQXW01000049.1, forward strand.
CTTTGTCAGTTGCTCAGTCAGGCCGACAAGCTGAGCCGGGCATGGGCTGACCAGGTGAAGCCGGATGACCGGGTGGTGTGGGAAGCGGCGTACGTGAATCGTCTCGCTGATGCAGTCACCAATTTGCCAGATGAACCAGGGATTCAAGAGGCGCTCAAGCGCATGGCCGGCGGAGTAATGCAGCCTCACGATCGGAGCAACTCTCACCAAGGGAAAGACGCTCTGTGGGAGCTGGTGCTGCTTTCCGACTTGAAGAACCGTGGGCTTACGGCCAAAGCTGCAGAGCCAGATATCCTGGTTGACTTCGGCATGGGCGATTACCCGATCGCATGCAAGAAGATCTGGTCAACGCTCGGGGTTGAGAAGCGTGTCAGCCATGCTGCTAGGCAGCTGGCACCGTTCAACAATGGCGGAATCATTGCCCTCAATTTGGACGATTTGGTCCCTGTCGGGAAAGTCGTGAGTGGTCCTAACAAAGCTGATGCGAGAGGCGTACTGAGCGCGTTCAATTCAGAGTTTATTGAGAGTCACAGAAACGTGCTGCAGAATGCTGTCATGGACGGCAAATGCGATGGATTTCTCATCTCGACGACTGCCTTTGCCGTGCTATGGGAAGAGGAGACTTCGGCCTATCTAGCGTCAGAAGGCACGCTGTGGCACCTGGGTGATTCGTCGCAGGAAGCCTGCGAGCGATTCCGTGCGTTTCGTAACTCGCAAGGCATTTAACCAGGGGCTTGAAGCAAAGGGCAGGGGAGGCACGCCTGTAGAGCCACGAAAATGGTGACTCTGCAGGCTCAGCAAAAGCTGCCTCAAGGTCATTCTTTGGCGATAGCCCCCATCAGTTTTCAAAGATCAGATGAGAAAGGCCTATCTGATCCACCCAATAGTTGGCTCGGCAGGACTCACATTCTCACGTCAATCCAAGTGACATCATCACTCACGACAGCAATGTCCCCAGCTGGCTCATTGATCGCAGCAGCTTGCTGCGATTCAGTGAGCTCGGCCCAGAACCCATCTGTGGCGAAGACAAAACGAGTTCCCGCCGGTGCCGGCTGGCGTAAAAAATCAGGATTCGGAGCGCGTGTTGCTCTGAGGCTGCGGGTAACCAGATTGCGTGCAGGATCCAACGCCAATTCGCGGTGCGATCTGTCGCGCTTCCAGTTTGCTTGGCAGTGTGGAGGAGTAAACCATTCGATATTGCCGTCGTTTCCAGCCATCCCACAGGCGCAATCACCCTCATAAGCAACGGTGAGTAGGCCCTGGGATGCGACACCGATCAGATAGCTGGTGGTGCCAGTCTGGTTTGTGAATAGCTGACGGTGCATATCCACCAAGATACCGTTGAGCAATTGTTGAACTTGTTCTGGGCTGGAGTCATCTGCGCCCTGAGCTACATTGCTCAGATAGGCTCTAATCACGCCTTGTGCCAAGCCTTGCGCAAGCTGACCGCTGCCTGGTTTCGAGGTGCCATCCATAATGACAAAAAGGCCTCGTGCCCCATGGATCTCGGCGGCTGCAAAGTCGTGGTTCGCTGCTCGGTCATGCCCTTTTACGGACCTAGTTTGATATCTCATGCGAGCGCGCTCAGGTCTTTCATTCGTTGATGAATGAGCTTGGCACGCCCAGGGTTGGCTCGAACAGAGCCTGAGCTCTCAACTGCATAATCGATGCCGTTAAGTTTTGCCAGAGCGCCAATACACTCGGCAACGTATTGCCTGAGCTCTTCGCCGGCTTCACGGACCTCTGCCAATAGCTCTGGGCGTCCGTCTAGGAGGATGATGATATCCTCGACGTCCTTATGGTACGGATCGCCGTTACCCCGACCACTGAAGGCTTCGAGCTTAGTTGCCAAGAAGAATGCTGGTTTGAAGATTCGAATTGCCCGACCGCTAGGTAGCTCAAATGGTACCGCTTGAGCCAGTCCCTCTACATACCAGCGGTTAGCGTAGCCGAGAATAGACGCGTCGCTTGGCATCACATCGACGATGACATCATTGAACCTGAACCGGCAGTTCACATCATCTTCCCCAGTGATCTTGAAGCCTTTCGCTGCAAGACGCACTGTAAGCTTTTCCCAGGCAGAAATGCCTGCTAGCTCGATCACCAGGTCGACATCGTCGGTGAATCGGATGTCGTCCAGCACTGCGCTATCGGTGACCAACATAGCGGTTGTGCATCCACCGACAAAGGCACACTCAGCCAAAAACTCGTCGCCCAAACCATCAGCCACAAACGAGATAAGCTCGTAGTTGTGGTCCGCATTCGATGCCATATTACTTCACCCCCATCCCTGCTTTCAGTATGTTGACAGCCACGCCACACTCCCTTGGGCCGCCAACGCGGATCGCGTCTACAAGCGCGAGGTAATGATAAAGGGTCCTATCTATTTTTACCGCTTCGGGCACCGTCTTGTAGAGGGGCTCGATTGACTGGCCTCGCTCGCTGCCCAGTGGGTCGGGCCAGACAGGTATCAGTCCGCCAGCACTTTTTAGGCTTTTCGAAAGGGCTGGCGCAGCAAAGCCGGTAGGGATGCCACGGACGATTGCACCTGGCTTTACTGGAAAAAAGTACTTCAGAGCGTGCTCGGCAACCTTCAGCAACTCACGTCGATTCACCTTTGGAAGACCGGTGTCGAAATCGCTGGTAAGAAGGCCGGCATTGCGACAACGCGCCATGGCGTTGGAGACTTCACTTTTACTGAGGCCAAGCGACGCAGAGAGCGCCCGCAAGGAATAGTTTTCGCTCCAGCTCGTTACTGGGGTCGACGGCACCACATCCGACCAGCCCTCCCATCGGTCAGAATCGCCCATCGGTGAATCGAGTTCTTGTGGCCGAAATACCGTGTCTTCGTCATTCGGCAGCAACTGAGACAGCACCTCACCTACCGGGCCGCTAACTGACGCCAACCAACGGGGCTCTGGGTTGAGAATGTTTCTCACATGCTCAGAGGTAGATTCCAATTCCATACGGCCAAACAGGTTTTCCTCTTGAGCGTGCAGGCTAGTCATTTTGAAAAGCAACAAAATGTCTTGACTCTTCATAACTGGCTTTTCTCCGCGTGTCCACATTCCATGAATCGTGGACAACATTCTCTTGGCACTAATTAAATAGTCAAGAAAATTCTTCGTTGCCAGGCTAGAGGCCGGCATCCGTGGAAGGGCTCAATGCATTCTGGTTGAGAAATTTCCTCCGCCGATCAGAAATGGTCAAAAAAATATTGACGTGCCGGAATAAAATAAATGTCATTCGTCCACATTCCATGAATCGTGGACGTTTGTTTTTTATAAGATTTCGTCTTGTCAACTATACCCTGTCGCTTGGTGCTGCTGCTGGGGTCAGCGACAAAGGGGCCTGGGGCCCATGCGTGAGCCCTGCAGAGGCCGCCTATCGGTGGCGCTAGGTTGAGTGCATGAGCGAAGAATGAGGTGCGCAGGAGCGCATCACCGCCCCCATCCTCCACGCCTCTCCATTGGCGGCCCTTTTCCTACTTAGCGGAGGAGGGCGCTTCTGCAGGAGTTCCAGTCAAAAAAAAGCCCGCGGAGGCGGGCTTGATGGTGACCGCTGGGACCTAGTTTGGAGCCCGGCCGGTCAACTATTTGTGAAGCCAGCTTTTCTGTGAAGCTACAACGCCTGCACTGCCGGCCTGAAATGATCTGCCCCCTCTTTCCTGGTCTGCCCCAGCACTCGACATGTGGTATCATCTTATTACGCATACGTGTTATGTATCGGTTTGCTTGGTATTGCTAAGGAGGGTGTGTGATCACTGGCATAGCTCTGGGTTGCGATTACCAAGGTCGGCATTTCGGTGCGTCCTATCCCGACGCGCAGTGTGTTGATGGGTTTCTTTGGGATGAGGACAGTTGCGACGAACCAGGTGGCGCCTTGCGCCATGGCGGTGACATCCCCTGCCCAAAATGTAATTCGGCTGCGCATGCTTCGTACTTCGCCACTGAAGAAGCAGGGCTCGCGCCGGCCCCAGGTCAAAACGATCGGCAGGGGGCACTGCGTCTGATCAGTAGTCACGTTTGTCGCTGGACTGTGAACTACTCCATTCCCTCTGATCCGATGAAGGAAATGACGCTGTGACACTACATCTTGTGTCCTCTTCAGCTGCTCACAACACAATATCTAGTGGTACTAAGGAAATGAGCTACCATGCCATCTGAGTCCGATTTGCTCGAAGTGCACCAGCCAATCAACCCCGACGCGACAAGCGTTGATGTGACCTGTCCGCACTGCCATACCACCGAAGAGTTCCATGCCTCGACCTGGCGACAGCAAGACCCACAGGGGCATTTTTCGTTGGCGCCGATTCGCGCCTACGGCGTGACCTGTGCAGGCTGCCGCACTGATTTCCGTTTCAAGCTCACTGCGGCGGTAAACCCTTGGCCAGCGGGCCGCACGCTCGACGTTGCGTGTCCGGCCTGCCAGCACACGGTCACGACCCAGATTGCTGTGGTCCGGCAGATGGATGGGCCTAGCAGGCCAGACACCTGCGACGCATGCGGCAATGATTTTGAGGTGTACGCCGATGGTCGCGTGATTGTGATCGAATACGAGCGATCCAAAGGCCGGCGCAATTTGCTGCTTGAAGCTATGAAGGCCGGGGGGCAGGTGATTTTTGATCCCCGTGGCGCCGAGACTGCGCCCTTCATCACCGATGTTGAAGTGCTGCTGGGGGGCGTACCCGTAGTGATCCATGCGGATGGCACAGAGCAGTTTTTGGATGATTCGGCGGAACCTGTCCATGCCTATTCGCCACGCCTAGCAGCCGATGGGCTGGAAGCGTTCTGCAAGGCAAATATCGCCAAATACGAGGCATTCAGTGCTGAGCATGGCAATGACAAGCTCATGACCGAGCGGGTTCCTATGACCCCATTCTGGTAGGGATATCGATCATGACCACCAAGCTCAGTGAGCCGATGAAAACCGTACTGATGAAGCTGGGGACCGGCTGGGGCTGGGATGACTTCGGCGTGCATGGCCCATTGTCCTACGCTGCGCGGGTGCGTACCTGCGAAGCGCTGCGAAAGCGAGGGCTGGTGTCATTCTCGCACGGTGACTACGACCTGACGGCAGCCGGCGAGGCGCTGTCCAAGCAACTTAATGACCTGGCCAAAGCCGCCCAGGTCGCGTACTAGGGAAAATGAGCCATGAACTATCTGGATCGAGCGACCGACGAAGCGGGGTATCCGGTAATGGGGTTTGAGGCCTTCTACCAGCAAGGCATTTCCTGCTTTGTATGGGGCCTACCAAAGCCATTGGTGCGTCAGGCTTTCCAGCGCGTCTGTGCCGATCAGAAAGCACAAGGCCGCGTGGTGGCGATGTGGCAGGTGCGTGCGTTCGTATACGGCCTTTCAGGGCGCTTTGAAGGCGGGCAACGTGAACGCAAAGCGCCAGCAGGGTATCAGTGGCCAACGCCACCTGATGCGTCTTGGGAGCTGATCGTGTGCATCTATCCAGGCGGCTCATTCGACCTCGATCTGTTGCACCCGGTCAGTTGCCGCTTCTGGTCAGAGGACAACGGTTTCTTCGACGTACCAACCGAAGCCCGTTCGCTGATGAATCGCGAGTGGTTTGAGTCAATGGGCTTCGATGTGATGACCATGCAACCGGCGATGCAAGTGCAGATTGCCGACTCAAAAACGCCTCACCTGAAACCGGTGTGAGATTCAAGGAAGGTCACGATGAGAACCGTTGAGAAGATGGTACGCATGCCGGTCTGCATCGGCCAGGAACCACTGGTGGGAAACTACTACACCGTCGAGTGCAAGCTTTGCGGTTGGGTCGGGAGTTCGGAAGTGCTGACCGACGATTGCCAATGCACCCAGGATGAGGGCGACCGGCTCTGCTTGGGTGATACCGACGAAATCGGCACAGACCGCTTGCTCGAAATCGTCCAGGCCATGGACCGGCGCCATGGTGAGTCGCAAAAGGCTTACCAACAGCTTATCGAGCACACCAACGAAACCGAGCAGCACCTGGACAAGGCCGCCGAGCTGCTTGAGGAAATTGTCCAGAGCGGCCAAGCCTACCGCGAGTGCACCGACAAAGGGAGCGCGACCGGCCGGCGGGTCGCGGCCGTGCTTGGCTACGTCGCCCAGTTCCAACCAGATCCGCACCCGGCCGAGCCGGATTAAATGCCCGTGACCGAGCCCCAATGGCGCGAGTTTCGCCCAAGTAGTTGGACTCGCAGTGACCTGGCCGGTGTCTCGCAACCGCACGGCGCAGACGACCAGCCCGAGGCGGCTTATTGGCTGGCTTGGGCGCCGTACATAACAGGTGATCGAAGTGACCCAGGCCATCCCGATCAGGTGATGCGCCGGCGCTTCAAAACCAAGGAAGCTGCCATGGCCCACGTCGACAAGACCTGGCCCATGGGCCGCTGGCAACTGAACTGTTAGGGAAGGTCTGAAAAAGACTTCCCGAATCTGGTGAAATACGCCGATCCCGCCAGCCGAGTTTTTCCATGAAGCAGATGACCTTCGCCGACGCCGAGTACGCCGGCAAGCGCAAGCAGACCCGTAAAGAGCTGTTCCTGATCGAGATGGATCAGGTGGTGCCGTGGAAAGGACTGATTGCCTTGATCGAGCCGCATTACCCCAAGGGCGAAGGTGGTCGGCCCGCCTATCCTCTGCTGGCCATGCTGCGTATTCACCTGATGCAGAACTGGTTTGGCTACAGTGATCCGGCAATGGAGGAAGCGCTGTACGAGACGACCATCCTGCGCCAGTTCGCCGGGTTGAGCCTGGAGCGCATTCCCGACGAAACCACCATCCTCAACTTCCGTCGCTTGCTGGAGAAACATGAACTGGCAGCCGGCATCCTCGGCGTAATCAATGGCTACCTGGGGGATCGCGGCCTGTCGCTGCGCCAGGGCACTATCGTCGATGCCACACTGATCCACGCGCCCAGCTCGACCAAGAACCAGGACGGCAAGCGCGACCCGGAAATGCACCAGAGCAAGAAAGGGAACCAGTATTGTGTGTCACGAACACAGGTCGTATGACCAGTGATGCTGTACCGAAGATGGAAGTAGGCCTTCCGAAGTCGGCTTGCAGGAGCAGGCTTCAAACCACCCGGAGCTGCTGCATCCAAAAGGT
>NZ_LQXW01000050.1:0-15020 GCF_001586765.1 Pseudomonas sp. ABFPK
CCGGCCCCTCCGCTACGCTACGGGGTTCCCTCGCGCCGGTCTTGCTCCCGGGAGTACGCGCTGCAGGCCCCATCCATGGGGCCTCAGCGCTTGACGGGCATCCATGCCCGTCACCTCCCTCCGCAAGACCTCTGCTCGGCCTCCTGAAGTCGCGAAGATCAAGATCAAGATCAAGATCAAGATCAAGATCAAGATCAAGAGCAAGAGCAAGAGCAAGAGCAAGAGCAAGAGCAAGAGCAAGAGCAAGAGCAAGAGCAAGAGCAAGAGCAAGAGCAAGAGCAAGAGCAAGAGCAAGGGCAAGGGCAAGGGCAAGAGCAAGAGCAAGAGCAAGAGCAAGAGCAAGAGCATGCAGGTCTGGTGGTGACTCAATGTGCCAGTGAGATGCGCTGCTGTTGCAAAGGTGGCGTCGGGGCGAGACCAAGAATCAGATTTAACACCTTTCTTGTAGGCCGTTTCCCAAAGATACTCTTAACACCTATTCTCCGTTGCGCGTGCCAAATGCGGCCTCTAGTCTCGGCATGTCGTTGACCTTCAATGACCGGGTTAGCCGCCCGAAATCGTCAGACACCGCAGCTGAGCAATACCGAGTAATCGGCATTGACGCCTTATGGCGGCTGTGCGCGGGGCACCTGCGGGTGCGCCGGGTGCCTGACGTCCCGGTCGGCTAACCCACGTACAGCTGCCACCATACTGTTTAGCCGCGGTTGGTGGTCGCTTCACTACGACAGGAGCCTTAAATGACCACCGAAGACACGATATGCACAGTCGGCAAAACCATATTCTTTCAAGGTGAAAACCAGACCCACCCCCTGTTCCGCATCGAACCCGGCATCTCCTGCCAGAACGCCCGCGAACAAGCCTCGGAATTGATCGGCTATGCGCGGGACCTGACCATCGACGGCCTGATGGAAGAAAAGCCAAAGCTGATCTGGGCCGCGCTCTCATGGAGCCGCATATAACTGAAAGATTTAGCAGGGGCTCTGTGGGAGCGGGCGCGCCCGCGAACACCGGCGCAGCCGGTGCCAGCCACCGCGTTGGGTTCTTCGCGGGCACGCCCGCTCCCACAGAAGCCACGTCGCCCGGCCTGAGCCGAAGTTGCTTCAAGCCTGCTTGAGCAACAACGCCACCCCCGGGAAATACTGCCCCAGCTCGTTGTGCAACTTGCGGTAGGCATACGGGAAGTACCAGGCGATGGCACAGGCGGTATGTTTCTGCAGATCGTCGACCAGGTCCTGCAGTTCCTCGGGGCTGGCATGCTGGCCAGCCTTCCACGGGCTGATGAACAGCGCACCAGCTTTCAACTGGCTGGGGTAGGCCACCTGGCGCGCCAGGGCAGTGGTCTGCTGCAGGGCGTCGGCCATGTCCAGCCGAGCGATTCTTGGCCAGCGCTGACTGACACTGAGGTACAGCGCTTCATCGGCACTGCTGATCGACAGGTCGCAGCGCCCTTCGTGTTCACCTTCGTCGCGCTGCTTCTTGCCGGCAAACTGCTGCAGCGCCGCCAGTTCGGCTTGCCAGGCCGCTGCGGCAAGCAGCCCGGTATTGGCGGCGGCGCCATGCCAGTAAGGGGCTTCGGCATCGCCGGCAAACTGGTTGAAGCGGTCGATACAGTCGCCCCATCGCTCCAGCACCGGGGCGAGAAACTCCAGGCGCGGGTTGTTGATGATCTGGCCTCGCATGCTGCGCTCTCCTGTTGTAGTTGTGATCGCGTTCAGCTGAAAGTGATGGCTATGTGATATCACTGTATTCAGTGTGGCACAACAAGGTGAATTGGCCATTACCCAGGCGGAGCCTGTTCGGCTGCAAAGCGGCCCGCTTCGATTGACGCTCCCGGTGCAACCCTCTAACCTTCGCGCGTGTTTCAGGTGCCCTGCCAGCCCCGACTGGGCAGGGTGAAACTGGGAAGCCGGTGGGTGCCAGCATGGCGCGATTCCGGCGCTGCCCCCGCAACGGTAGGTGAGTCGCGGCCGCGCAGGGCCACTGGGTGCAAGCACCCGGGAAGGCGCGCAGGCCTGGGCCAAGGCCCGCTCACAAGCCCGGAGACCGGCCTGATACTGCCAACGGCATCACGGAGGGTGATGCGCGGTGCACCGTTGCCTACGGCCACGGCCCCTGCGCGTTCTCCGTCTGCCCGCCTTTTATCTGTCGCCGCGCGTTGCCGCGGGCGCCAGCCAGCGGAGAACCCTGATGAGCGAATCCACCGAACGCGACGAACGCCACCTGGCGCGCATGCAGCGCAAGAAGGCGATCATCGACGAACGCATCGCCAATTCCCCCAACGAATGCGGCCTGCTGCTGGTACTGACCGGCAATGGCAAGGGCAAGAGCAGCTCGGCCTTCGGTATGCTCGCGCGCGCACTGGGCCATGGCATGCAATGCGGTGTGGTGCAGTTCATCAAAGGCCGCAACAGCACCGGCGAAGAGCTGTTCTTCCGCCGTTTCCCCGAGCAGGTGCGCTACCACGTGATGGGCGAGGGCTTTACCTGGGAAACCCAGGATCGCCAGCGCGACATCGCCGCCGCCGAAGCCGCCTGGGCCGTGTCGCGCCAGTTGCTGCAAGACCCGAGCGTGCAGTTCGTGGTGCTCGATGAACTGAACATCGCCCTCAAGCACGGCTACCTCGACCTTGACCAGGTGCTGTCCGACATCCAGGCCCGCCCACCGATGCAGCACGTGATCGTCACTGGCCGTGCCGCGAAACCCGAGATGATCGAGCTGGCCGACACCGTGACCGAAATGGGCATGCTCAAGCACGCGTTCCAGGCCGGTATCCGTGCACAGAAGGGCGTGGAACTGTGAGCCAGCCGCGCCAGTGCCCTGCCGTGCTGATCGCGGCGCCGGCCTCAGGCCAGGGCAAGACCACTGTCACCGCTGCCTTGGCCCGGCTGCACCGCAACCTCGGGCGCAAGGTCCGGGTGTTCAAGTGCGGGCCCGACTTCCTCGACCCGATGATCCTCGAACGGGCCAGCGGCGCGCCGGTGTACCAGCTCGACCTGTGGATGATCGGCGCCGAGGAAAGCCGCCGCCTGCTGTGGGAAGCCGCCGGCGAGGCCGACCTGATCCTGATCGAAGGGGTGATGGGGCTGTTCGACGGCACGCCGTCCAGCGCCGACCTGGCGCGCCACTTCGGCGTGCCGGTGCTGGCGGTGATCGACGGCACGGCCATGGCCCAGACCTTCGGCGCGCTGGCCCTGGGCCTGGCACGCTACCAGGCGGACCTGCCGTTTGCCGGTGTGTTGGCCAACCGGGTGGGCAGCCTGCGCCACGCGCAACTGCTGGAAGGTAGCCTGACCGAAGGCCTGCGCTGGTATGGCGGCTTGTCCCGCGAGCGCGGTATAGAGCTACCCAGCCGCCACCTGGGGCTGGTCCAGGCCAGCGAGCTGAACGACCTGGACGCTCGCCTGGATGCCGCTGCCGAGGCGCTTGGCGCCAGTTGCGATGCCGCCTTGCCGCCGCCAGTGACCTTTGCCGAACCCGAGCCGCAAGCCAGTGTCGCCTCGTTGACCGGTGTGCGCATTGGCGTGGCGCGGGACGAGGCCTTTGCCTTCACCTATGGCGCCAACCTCGACCTGCTGCGCAACCTGGGCGCGCAGCTGGAGTTTTTCTCGCCGCTGCATGACCGCGAACTACCAGCAGTGGACAGCCTGTATCTGCCGGGCGGTTATCCCGAACTGCACCACCACGCCCTGGCTGCCAACGCGCCGATGAGCGAGGCGATCCGTGCCCATCACGCCCAGGGCAAACCGTTGCTGGCAGAGTGCGGCGGCATGCTGTACCTGCTTGATGCCCTGACCGACGTGGCCGGCGAGCGTGCCGAGCTGCTCGGCCTGCTGCCGGGCGAAGCGACCATGCAGAAGCGCCTGGCTGCCTTGGCCCTGCAGGCGGTGGAACTGCCTGAGGGCACCCTGCGCGGTCATACCTATCACCATTCGCTGACCAGTACCGTACTGGAGCCGATCGCACGTGGCCTGAGCCCCAACGGCGGGCGCGGCAACGAAGCGGTGTACCGCCTGGGTCGGCTGACGGCTTCCTACGTGCACTTCTACTTTCCCTCCAACCCTGATGCGGCGGCGGCGCTGTTGCGACCATGAGCGAACACGCCTACAGCGACGCCGAGCGCGCCGCGATCTATCGGGCCATCGGTGAACGCCGTGACATGCGCCATTTCGCCGGTGGCGAGGTAGCCCCGGAACTGCTGGGCCGCCTGTTGGCTGCCGCGCACCAGGCGCCGAGCGTCGGGTTGATGCAGCCCTGGCGTTTCATCCGCATCACCCGGCGCGATTTGCGTGCGCGCATCCAGGCGTTGGTGGAAGCAGAGCGGGTGCGTACCGCCGAAGCCTTGGGCGAACGCTCCGACGCCTTCATGAAACTGAAGGTGGAAGGCATCAATGACTGCGCCGAGTTGCTGGTGGCCGCCCTGATGGACAACCGCGAGCCGCATATCTTCGGCCGCCGCACCCTGCCGGAAATGGACCTGGCCTCGCTGGCCTGCGCCATCCAGAACCTTTGGCTGGCAGCCCGTGGCGAAGGCCTTGGCATGGGTTGGGTGTCGCTGTTCGACCCGCAGGCGCTGGCGGCGCTGCTGGGTATGCCAACCGGGGCCAAGCCGGTCGCGGTGCTGTGCCTGGGGCCGGTGACCGAGTTCTACCCGGCACCGATGCTGGTGCTGGAAAACTGGGCCGAGGAACGGCCCTTGAGTGAAATGCTCTTTGAGAACCAATGGGGAGAGCGCCAATGAGCGTGGCCTTGCTGACTGTGGCCGGGGTGGCCCTGGATGCCTTGCTGGGCGAACCGCAGCGGCGCCATCCGCTGGTAGCCTTCGGCAACATGGCCAGTAACCTCGAACGCCGCCTGAATGCCGGTGGGCGCGGCTGGCGCAGCCATGGGGTGAGCGCATGGTTCCTGGCCGTGGTGCCGCTTACTCTGGTGGCACTGATCCTCTCCTGGCTGCCGTATATCGGCTGGCTGGTCGACGTGCTGGCGCTGTACTGCGCCGTCGGGCTGCGCAGCCTGGGCGAACATGTGTTGCCGGTGGCCAGTGCCTTGCGCCAGGGTGACCTGCAAGAAGCGCGGCGCCGTGTGGGCTACCTGGTCAGCCGCGAAACCCGCGAACTGGACGAACCTGCGGTTGCCCGGGCGGCCACCGAGTCGGTGCTGGAGAATGGCAGCGATGCGGTATTCGCCGCGCTGTTCTGGTTCGTGGTCGCCGGCGCGCCGGGCGTGGTGCTGTACCGCCTGAGCAACACCCTGGACGCCATGTGGGGCTACCGCAACGAGCGCTTCGAACGCTTCGGCTGGTGTGCGGCGCGTGTCGATGATGTGCTCAACTATATTCCCGCCAGGCTGGTGGCGTTGACCTACGCGCTGCTGGGCAAGACCCGCCTGGCCCTGGCCTGCTGGCGCAAGCAGGGCCCGCTGTGGGACAGCCCCAATGCCGGGCCGGTGATGGCCGCCGGTGCTGGTGCGTTAGGGGTGGAACTCGGTGGCCCGGCGGTGTACCACGGCGAGCTGCATGAGCGGCCACGCCTGGGTGACGGGCCAATGGCCGACGCCGACGCCATCGAGCGCGGCTGGGGCCTGGTGCAGCGCGGCGTATGGCTGTGGCTGCTGGTGATCTGCCTGGGGGCCTATATCAATGCTTGAACACGGAGGCCGCCTGCTGCGGGCGGTACGGCAATACGGCATCGCCCGCGAGCAGTGGCTCGACCTGTCCAGCGGCATTGCGCCATGGCCTTTCCCGATTCCACCGATCCCCATGGAGGCCTGGGCGCGCCTGCCGGAGACCGAGGACGGCCTGGAGGACGCCGCGCGTGCGTATTACGGCGCCCGCCAATTGCTGGCGGTGGCCGGTTCCCAGGCCGCGATCCAGGCCTTGCCGCTGTTGCGCGCAGCCGGCCGGGTAGGGGTGTTGACGCCATGCTATGCCGAGCATCCATACGCCTGGCAACGGGCGGGGCACCAGTTGCTGGAGCTGGATGAAGCGCAGGTCGAGGCGACGCTCGACAGCCTCGACGTACTGGTGCTGGTGAACCCCAACAACCCTACCGGCCGCCGGGTGCCGCGTGAACGCCTGCTGGATTGGCACATGCGCCTGGCCGCCCGTGGTGGCTGGCTGCTGGTCGATGAAGCGTTCATGGACAACACCCCGGCAGAAAGCGTGGTCGATTGTGCCGAGCGCCCGGGGCTGATCGTGCTGCGCTCGTTCGGCAAGTTTTTCGGCCTGGCCGGCGTGCGCCTGGGGTTCGTTGCCGCCGAACGCAGCCTGCTGCAGCGCCTGGCCGAGTTGCTCGGCCCGTGGACTGTCAACGGCCCGACCCGGGTGCTGGCCCAGGCCAGCCTGGCCGACCACGCCGCCCAGCGTGTGCAGGTCGAACGCTGCGCTGCCGCCAGCCAGCGGCTGGTTATGCTGTTGCGCAGCGCTGGCCTGGCGCCCAGCGGTGGTTGCGGTCTGTTCCAGTACGTACGCAGCGAGCACGCTGCGCAACTGCATGACTTTCTCGCCCGCCGCGGCATCTTGGTGCGGCTGTTCGAGCAGCCGCAGGCGATACGCCTGGGGCTGCCAGCCTGTGCGGCGGACGAACAGCGCCTGGCCCAAGCCCTGGCGGCCTATCAGAAGGAAACGGCATGACCACCCTCATGGTGCAAGGCACCACCTCCGACGCCGGCAAGAGCACGCTGGTGACCGCACTGTGCCGCTGGCTGTTGCGCCAGGGCGTCGGCGTGGTGCCGTTCAAGCCGCAGAACATGGCGCTGAACAGCGCGGTGACCGCCGATGGCGGTGAAATCGGCCGGGCCCAGGCGGTGCAGGCCCAGGCCTGCCGGCTGCAACCACACACCGACATGAACCCGGTGCTGCTCAAGCCCAACAGCGACACCGGCGCCCAGGTGATCATCCATGGCCGTGCCGTCACCAGCATGAACGCGGTGGCCTACCACGACTACAAGGCCATCGCCATGCAGGCGGTGCTGGCTTCGCACCAGCGTCTGAGTGCTGCCTGGCCGGTGGTCATGGTCGAAGGCGCGGGCTCGCCGGCAGAGATCAACCTGCGTGCCGGTGACATTGCCAACATGGGTTTTGCCGAAGCGGTGGACTGCCCGGTGATCCTGGTTGCCGACATCAATCGTGGTGGTGTGTTCGCTCATCTCGTCGGCACCCTGGAACTGCTGTCGCCCAGTGAGCAGGCGCGGGTAAAGGGCTTTGTCATAAACCGCTTCCGCGGCGACATCGCCTTGCTGCAGCCGGGGCTGGACTGGCTGGAACAGCGCACCGGCAAACCGGTACTGGGCGTGCTGCCGTATGTAAACGACCTGCATCTGGAAGCCGAAGACGGCATCGATGCACGCCAGGGGGCAAAGGCCGAGCGCGTGCTCAAGGTGATCGTCCCGGTGCTGCCGCGTATCAGCAACCACACCGACTTCGACCCACTGCGCCTGCACCCCCAGGTGGACCTGCAGTTCATCGGCCCTGGCCAGCCGATCCCGGCCGCCGACCTGATCATCCTGCCGGGTTCCAAGAGTGTGCGCGGCGACCTGGCGCAACTGCGTGAGCGCGGTTGGGACAAGGCCATAGACCGGCACCTGCGCTATGGCGGCAAGCTGATCGGGATCTGCGGCGGCCTGCAGATGCTGGGCCGCGAAGTGCATGACCCGCTTGGTCTCGAGGGGGCCGCCGGCTCCAGCCCGGGGCTTGGCCTGCTCGATTACGCCACGGTGCTCGAAGCCGAGAAGCAACTGCGCAACATTGCCGGCACGCTGAACCTGGAAGCAGTCCCGGTTGCCGGTTATGAAATCCATGCCGGCGTCACCACGGGGCCTGCCCTGGAGCAGCCAGCCGTGCAACTTGCCGATGGCCGTTGCGATGGTGCTGTCAGCGCTGATGGCCAGATACTTGTCACCTACCTGCACGGCCTGTTTGAAGGCAGCCAGTCGTGCGCGGCGCTGCTGCGCTGGGCTGGGCTGGATGATGTGCAGGCCGTCGATTACCAGGCCCTGCGCGAACGCGATATCGAGCGCCTGGCCGACCTGGTGGAAAAGCACCTGGACACCGCGCGCCTGCGCCAGCTCTGTGGGGTGGCCTGACATGCTCAACCTGATCCTCGGCGGCGCCCGCTCGGGCAAGAGCCGCCTGGCCGAACAGCTGGCCAGCGCCAGTGGCCTGCCGGTGACCTACATCGCCACCAGCCAGCCGCTGGATGGTGAAATGAACGAACGCGTGCTGCTGCATCGCCAGCGTCGCCCCGATGACTGGGGGTTGATCGAGGAACCCCTGGCCCTGGCCGCGGTACTGCGCGCCGAAGCAGCCGAAGGGCGCTGCCTGCTGGTGGATTGCCTGACCCTGTGGCTGACCAACCTGCTGATGCTCGAAGACGACCAGCGCCTGGCCGAGGAGCGTGATGCGCTGCTGGCCTGCCTGGAACAGTTGCCGGGCACGGTCATCCTGGTCAGTAATGAAACCGGCCTGGGCGTCGTGCCCATGGGCGAGCTGACTCGTCGCTATGTCGACCTGGCCGGCTGGTTGCACCAGGCCGTGGCCGAACGCTGTCAGCGCGTGGTGCTGACTGTGGCCGGCCTGCCCCTAATGCTCAAAGGACCTGCACTATGACCCAAGCCTGGTGGCGTGACGCCTGCCAACCTCTCGACAACGCCGCCATGGACCAGGCCCGCGCCCGTCAGCAGCAGCTGACCAAACCTGCCGGTTCGCTAGGCCAACTGGAAGGATTGGCCATTCAGCTGGCCGGCCTGCAGGGGTGTGAACGGCCGACCTTGGATAACGCCGCAATCAGCATTTTTGCCGGTGACCACGGCGTGGTCGAGGAAGGCATCTCGGCCTACCCGCAAGCGGTGACCGGGCAGATGCTGCGCAACTTCGTCGGTGGTGGCGCGGCAATCAGCGTGCTGGCGCGCCAGCTGCAGGCGAGTCTGGAAGTGGTCGACCTGGGCACCATCGACCCCCACCTGGAACTGCCTGGCGTGCGCCACCTGCGCCTTGGCGCCGGTACCGCCAACTTCGCCCGCCAGCCGGCGATGACCGAGGGCCAGCTGCAGGCCGCCCTGCAGGCCGGTCGCGATAGTGCCCTGCGCGCCGCCGAACAGGGCGCGCAGCTGTTCATCGGGGGCGAGATGGGTATTGGCAACACCACGGCTGCCGCTGCCCTGGCCAGCGTGTTGCTCGGCTGCCCACCGGCTGAATTGAGTGGCCCGGGTACCGGCCTGGACCACGCCGGGGTGCGGCACAAGGCCGAGGTCATCGAGCGTGCGTTGAACCTGCATGGCCTTAGCGCCAATGATCCATTGCAGGCACTGGGCTGTGTCGGTGGTTTCGAGATCGCGGCCTTGGCCGGTGCCTACATTGGCTGCGCGCAGGCGGGTATCGCGGTACTGGTGGACGGCTTCATCTGCAGTGTCGCCGCGCTGCTGGCGGTGCGCCTCAACTCGCAGTGCCGGGCCTGGTTGCTGTTCGCCCACCAAGGCGCAGAGCCTGGGCACAAAGCCTTGCTCGACGCCTTGCAGGCCGAGCCGTTGCTGGCCCTGGGCCTGCGCCTGGGCGAGGGCAGTGGGGCTGCCCTGGCCGTGCCGCTGTTGCGCCTGGCCTGTGCGTTGCACGGGCAGATGGCGACCTTTGCCGAGGCTGCTGTGGCGGACCGCCCGGCATGATTCTCGACCTGCTACGCCATGGCGAAACCGAACAGGGCGGCTTGCGTGGCAGCCTTGATGATGCCTTGACCGACAAGGGCTGGGCGCAGATGCGTCAAGCCGTGGCCGAAGCCGGCCCGTGGGAGGTGCTGGTCAGTTCGCCGCTGCAGCGCTGTGCCCGTTTTGCCGAGGAACTGGGCGAGCGGCTGAACCTGCCTGTGCAGCGCGAAGCGGCATTGCAGGAGCTGCATTTTGGCGACTGGGAGGGCCGTAGTGCGGCGCAGATCATGGAAGACCAGGCGGACGCGCTGGGGCGCTTCTGGGCGGACCCTTACGCGTTTACACCGCCCAATGGCGAGCCGGTCGAGGCGTTCGCCGAGCGTGTGCTGGCGGCTGTCGAGCGCCTGCGCCATCAGCATGCTGGCAAGCGTGTGCTGCTGGTCACCCATGGCGGCGTGATGCGGCTGCTGCTGGCCCGTGCCCGTGGTTTGCCAAGGGCGCAGTTGCTGCAGGTCGAAGTCGGCCACGCTGCGCTCATGCGATTGGTGCCGGGTGACGACGGCCAGTGGGTCGAGGGGCGCTGATATGTTGCCGTTGTGGATTGCCTTGCAGTTTCTCAGCAGCCTGCCGGTGAGTCTGCCGGGCATGCCGGCGCCGCGTGAGGTGGGGCGCTCGCTGCTCTGCTACCCGCTGGTCGGGTTGCTGTTCGGCCTGTTGCTGTGGCTGGCCAGCTACCTGCTGCAGGGCACGCCTGCGCCGCTGCACGCGGCCCTGCTGCTCACGTTGTGGGTGTTGCTCAGTGGCGCCTTGCACCTGGATGGCCTGGCGGACAGCGCCGACGCTTGGCTTGGCGGTTTCGGTGACCGCGAACGCACCTTGCTGATCATGAAGGACCCACGTAGCGGGCCGATTGCCGTGGTCACCCTGGTGCTGGTGCTGTTGCTGAAGTTCTGCGCTTTGTGGGTGCTGGTCGAGCAGGGCATTGGCGCACAGTTGCTACTGGCACCGTTGATCGGGCGGGCGGCGATGCTCGGGCTGTTCCTGAGTACGCCATATGTACGGCAGGGCGGTTTGGGGCAGGCGCTGGCCGAGCACCTGCCCCGGCATGCGGCCGGCTGGGTGCTGCTGGGCTGTGTGCTTTTTTGCCTGGTCCTGGGCGGGTGGGTCATGGTACTGGCGTTGGCGGTGTTTGCCTGGTTGCGACAACTGATGTGCCGGCGCCTGGGCGGGACTACCGGCGATACCGCTGGTGCAATGCTGGAGTTGCTCGAACTGGCCGTGGTGCTGGGGTTGGCGTTGGGCCTCTGAGCCTTGCTCTGGGCCCTGTAGGAGCGGCCTTGTGTCGCGAAAGGGCGCTCCTACAAGTGACCGCGCAATCAGATGTGTCTGTAGGGCGTTTCTGAGCCTAACGTGTCGGTAAATTCCTGAAAAAACTCAGCAATAACCGGCATCTTTTCACTGGCGTATGCTTGCCCCTCCCGCAAACTGTCGAGGAGTGTCGGCACCATGGGTCATGTCATTCTCGCTGCGTTTTTGTTGGCCATGGGGCCTGCCGCCGTGGCCGCCGATCTCATGGCTTTCTGGAACACCCCCCGCCACGGTGGCAACAGCTTCAACCGGCTGCCACCTGACCAAGCCTACTTCGACGCCTTGAGCGGTTATGGCGCGACCTGGGTGCGGCTGTCCTACGACAAATGGCAGCCGGCGGAACGCGATTTCCTCATCGGCGATGCCGATGCCTACCAAGGCCTGCCTGCCGCCGACCTGGCCACGCTGCGAGCTACCCTCGACCGCGCCCACCAGGCCGGCCTCAAGGTGGTCATCTCACCGCTCTCGTTACCCGGCATGCGCTGGTCGCAAAACAACCAGGGCCAGTTCGACGACCGCCTCTGGCAGGACAAACGCTACTGGTTGCAGTCTGCGGCCTTCTGGCGGGATCTGGCCCGTGAGCTGAAAGGTCACCCGGCCATCGCCGCCTACAACCTGGTCAACGAGCCCGCCCCGGAGAAGCACGGTGGCCTGGCCGAGCATGCCAACCCTGGGCAAATGCAGCAGTGGTATGCAGGGCAGCAGGGCACTGCGCGTGATCTGCCGGCCCTGTATCGGCAGTTGATAGCGGCCATTCGCGAGGAGGACGCGGACACGCCGGTCATGCTCGATGCCGGCTGGTTCGCCGCCGCCGACGCCTTCGGTTACTGGCCGGCTCCCCTGGAAGACCAGCGGGTGCTGTACAGCGTGCACATGTACGAGCCCTATCTGGTGACCAGTGCACCGAACATGACGCGCAAGCAACCCATCGCCTATCCCGGCCCGGCACCGTTTGCGGGGCAGACGCAGCAGTGGGATGGCCAGCGTGTGGCGCAATACCTGCGCCAGCCGCTGGATTGGGCCGCGGCCATGAACGTGCCCCGCTCTCGGTTGGTGGTGGGCGAGTTCGGCTGCATGCGCAGGCTGCCGGGCTGCCGGCAATACCTGGAAGACGTGCTCAGCGTGCTGGATCGCCACCGGTTGCACTGGGCCTTCTACAGCTTCCGTGAAGACAACTGGGATGGCATGGACTACGAGCTGGGCTCGACCAAGGTGCCGTGGCGCTATTGGCAGGCAATCGAGCAGGGCGCTCCAGACCCGCAACCGCGCAAGGCCACGGTGGAGTTCGAGCCGATTCGCAAGCGGCTGAACCCAGGCTGAGGTGTCTGGCAGTCGTGAAAACTCTTGCAACACACATGACGCGGGTATATACACGTATCCATGTTGACCAGTGAATGCATCTGCACCCATCTGCGTCGCGCCGCCCGTGGGGTGAGCCGGCATTACGACGAGGCCCTTGCCAGCTTTGGGGTCAATGTCGCCCAGTTTTCCCTGTTGCGTCATCTGCAGCGGCTCGATCGTCCCAGTATCACCACCCTGGCGGAGGCCATGGGCCTGGAGCGCAGTACCCTGGGCCGCAACCTGCGGGTGCTGGAGGCTGAAGGGCTGGTGGCCTTGGCCGATGGTGACGACCAACGCAACCGCGTGGTGCTGCTGACCGAGGCCGGTACCCAATTGCTGCACGCGGCCCATCCGGCCTGGGAACAGGCACAGGCAGAGTTGGTGGAGCGGCTGGGGGCAGGGCAGCGGGATGAACTGGTCCGTTTGCTGAATCAGCTGGCTTGAAATTGATACGACTATAAGCGGGTATATACCCGTAAAACCTTGCGATGTGCTGGAGATAACGACAATGACTTCGGTGTGGCGAACCAGCGGGTGGGTATTGGTGGGGGCAGCGCTGATCCTGGCGCTATCCCTGGGTGTGCGGCACGGCTTCGGCCTGTTCCTGGCGCCTATGAGCGCGGACTTCGGCTGGGGGCGTGAGGTGTTTGCCTTCGCCATTGCCTTGCAGAACCTGATCTGGGGGCTGGCGCAACCGTTCGCCGGCGCCCTGGCCGACCGCATGGGCGCGGCGCGGGTGGTGATCATTGGCGGTATTCTCTACGCTGCCGGGTTGGTGCTGATGGGCATGGCCGACTCCGCCTGGTCGTTGTCGCTGAGTGCCGGCTTGTTGATCGGTATCGGTCTGTCCGGCACCTCGTTCTCGGTCATCCTCGGCGTGGTCGGGCGTGCCGTGCCGGCGGAAAAGCGCAGCATGGCCATGGGCATTGCCAGTGCTGCCGGTTCTTTCGGCCAGTTCGCAATGTTGCCGGGCACTCTCGGCCTTATTCAGTGGCTGGGCTGGTCCGCAGCGTTGCTGGTACTGGGCCTGATGGTGGCGCTGATCGTGCCCTTCGTCGGCCTGCTGCGCGACCGGCCTCTGCCCACTCATGGAGGCGAACAGACCCTGAGCCAGGCTTTGCGCGAGGCTTGCTCGCACTCCGGCTTCTGGTTGCTGGCGCTGGGCTTTTTCGTTTGTGGTTTCCAGGTGGTGTTCATTGGCGTGCATCTGCCGGCCTACCTGGTCGACCAGCATCTTGCCGCGACCACCGGCACCACGGTGCTGGCGCTGGTAGGCCTTTTCAATATCGTCGGTACCTTCACTGCCGGCTGGCTGGGCGGGCGCATGTCCAAGCCGCGCCTGCTGACCGGGCTGTACCTACTGCGTGCGGTAGTGATCGTGCTGTTCCTCTGGGCGCCGGTGACCGAATTCAGTGCTTATCTGTTCGGCATCGCCATGGGCCTGCTGTGGTTGTCCACGGTGCCGTTGACCAACGGCACCGTGGCTACCGTATTCGGCGTGCGCAACTTGTCCATGCTTGGCGGTATCGTCTTCCTGTTCCACCAGCTGGGTGCCTTCCTGGGCGGTTGGTTGGGCGGGGTGGTGTATGACCGCACCGGCAGCTACGACATGGTCTGGCAGATTTCCATCCTGCTCAGCCTGCTGGCTGCCGCCCTCAACTGGCCCGTGCGCGAACGCCCGGTTGCCCGCCTGCAGGCCCAGGCCGCATGAACCGCTACCTGGTTCGAGGGCTACTGGCCCTCGCCGCCCTGTCGTTGCTGGCGCTGGTGTGGTGGGGCTGGCACAAGGGCGGGATGGCGTTGATGCAACTGGGCATGAGTGTTTGTTAGGCGCTACCCTGCAAGTTCAAGGATTGTCTTGCGGGAGAAACGAGTCATGCGTGCACATTGGTTGACGGTGCCGGTGCTGGCCCTGCTTGCCGGCGCATCGAGCTGGGCTGCCGATTGCCCGGCGTTGTTGCAGGGTAGCCTGCCAGAGTTGCGGGGCAAGGGGCAGGTGGACCTGTGCCAGCGCTTTGCAGGCAAGCCGCTGGTGGTGGTCAACACGGCCAGTTACTGCGGTTTCGCGCCGCAGTTCGAGGGGCTTGAGGCGACCTACAAGGAATATCACGAGCAAGGGCTGGAAATGCTTGGTGTGCCTTCCAATGACTTCAAGCAGGAGGACGCCGACAGCGAGAAGACTGCCAAGGTTTGTTATGCCAACTATGGCGTCACCTTTACCATGACCAAGACACAGGCGGTTCGGGGCGCGGATGCGATACCGCTGTTCGCGGAGCTTGCCAGCCAGAGCAGTGCGCCGAAGTGGAATTTCTACAAGTACGTGGTGGACCGTAAAGGCAAGGTGATAGGTAACTTCTCCAGCCTGACCAAGCCGGATGATCCAGCGTTCCGGGCAGCCATCGAAAAGGCCATTGCCTCCCAGCCATAACCTAGCAGCTCTTGCTCTTGCTCTTGCTCTTGCTCTTGCTCTTGCTCTTGCTCTTGCTCTTGCTCTTGCTCTTGCTCTTGCTTTTGCTTTTGCTTTTAAGCGCGCGATAGTTCAGGCACCGCCGATTGCGACTTCAGGAGGCCGAGCGAAGGGACTGCGGAGGGAGGTGACGGGCATGGATGCCCGTCAAGCGCTGAGGCCCCATGGATGGGGCCTGCAGCGCGTACTCCCGGGAGCAGGCCCGTAGCGA
>NZ_LQXW01000051.1:0-12376 GCF_001586765.1 Pseudomonas sp. ABFPK
GCATGGTTTCCAGAGGATAGGGTTTTCTACCGCCGCCGGCCTTGGGGTAGAACGGTTCGATCAGCTCCAGCAGGCCTGCCCAGGGCACCACCTGATCCATTTCGGCGAGGAAGCGCTCTCGGCGGGTCTGCTTGCGCTTGCCGGCGTACTCAAAGTCGGAAAAGCTCATCTGGCTCATGGGCGGCTCGGATCAGGTGTTGCGGGGATTCTCGCATAACTGAAGGCTTGTTCGGAGATTCCTTAGGTTTCATTCTGAAGAGTCGGTCGAGCACCAGGGCGTACTCATGTTTGAACCCTAGACAGCGCTCGCTGACAACTACCTGAAGCCAATATTACTTTTCTGTCAGTTGCTTGTTGGCAGAAGCATTTCGTTGCAGACTCAGCCTCACAATTATTTGAGAGCCACCCCCATGAGACTTCTGGTTGCGGAAGACGAACCCAAAATAGGTATCTATTTGCAGCAAGGACTCACTGAGGCGGGGTTCAATGTTGATCGCTTTACCAATGGCCAGGACGCGCTTCAGCACGCTTTGAGCGAGGCGTATGGCCTGCTGATTCTTGATGTGATGATGCCTGGGCTGGATGGCTGGGAAGTACTTCAGAAAGTGCGTGCATCCGGGAAAGATGTTCCGGTGCTCTTCCTCACGGCGCGAGACCGCGTTGAGGACCGAGTAAAAGGGCTTGAACTGGGGGCCGACGATTATCTGATTAAACCCTTTGCCTTTCCTGAGCTGCTGGCACGCGTTCGAACGTTGTTGCGTCGCGGCACTAGTGCGCCCTCACAAACCTATATGAAATTGGCTGATCTGGAGGTGGACCTACTTAAGCGTAGGGTTATTCGAGGAGGCAAGCGCATAGATCTGACAGCGAAAGAGTTTGCGTTGCTCGAACTGCTGCTTCGTCGTCGAGGTGAGGTTCTGCCCAAGTCACTTATTGCATCCCAAGTTTGGGACATGAACTTCGACAGTGATACCAACGTTATTGAGGTCGCGGTCAGAAGGCTCAGAGCAAAGATTGATGATGATTTTGAGTTCAAGCTGATCCACACCTCTCGGGGAATGGGTTACATGTTGGACGCACCGGACTCGGGGTCGGAATGAAGCGAATGTCACTGACTACCCGCATGAGCCTAATGTTCATGATTGCTGTAACGGCTGTGCTCTGCACCATCCAGATTGAGCGGGCAGCTTTCCATGAGAGCGTCCCGTCGCCCTCGCACTGATCGGCCGTTGATCAGCAAGCCAACACATCACCCTCATGGCTGAGGGTGGTGTCGTAGAAGACACGCGGTGAGGAATGGCGTAAACGGCAGGAGGCCTT
Organism: Pseudomonas sp. ABFPK; assembly: GCF_001586765.1. NCBI lineage: Bacteria > Pseudomonadati > Pseudomonadota > Gammaproteobacteria > Pseudomonadales > Pseudomonadaceae > Pseudomonas > Pseudomonas sp. ABFPK. The sequence goes on from NZ_LQXW01000051.1 coordinate 1,321, forward strand.
CGATAGGGGGGGGTGAATGACTTCGCCTCCCCATGTCCACAATCTCCAGAAGGTTCAGCGATGGCTTCGATCATCACGAGGTACCTACTCACTGCCGGAATAGTGATTCTCGTATCAGAGCTGGCAAAGCGCAGTGACAAGCTGGGCGGGCTCGCCGCCGCCCTGCCGCTGGTCACGGTCCTGACGCTGGTCTGGCTCTATCCGGACAACCAGAGCATGGAGAAGATCTCCAATCATGCTTGGTACACTTTCTGGTACGTGCTGCCGCCCCTGCCGATGTTCATCGATTTTCCAGTGCTGCTTCCCAAGCTGGGATTCTGGCCAACACTTATCAGCAGCATCGACATCACAATAGCCAGTTTCGGAGGCTTCGCCATACTGCTGCGCCGGTTCGGCATTGAGCTTCTATGATCCGGCGGCCGCAGGCATCATCTTTATACGTCTTAACGGCTGTTAATGCACTCGCCCTTCACTAGGTAGCGAACCATGTGCAGCTCGCCTTTCGAGTCTTCGTAGGTCATCATACTTCTTACATTACCGCAGTACCGCACGCTGGGAGATACATACACTAACTTACCAACGTCAAGGTCCATGCCGTAGGCATAGTCTTCAAGTTGAGGCATGGGCTTTTTTACGCGCTGAGCATAATCCGCAGTAGCCTCTCTAGCAGAGCGCTCAATGCGTTGGTTTATTTCCATACCGCTTTGTGCATTGGCTGTTAGTGATGTGAAGAGCATAAACACGGCGATCGCTGATACAGTAGTGTTCATAAAAAGTCCCTTAATAAAAAGGGTAAGCGGATTAAATGGTTGATCTTACCTTTGCATGAGAGTGAGACAGACCGGCATCTCATCGGATTATCTGGTTGATGCTTCACCTACTGCTGGTGCATGTTTCCTTCGCTAATTCCAGCAAGAACCCCACACGCCTCAACTTCCCGGTCATCGTTGCAACTCGCTCTCAGTGAAACGAGTTGTTTCTCAAGCGCTTGCAGAGCGGTTATCTGCGACCGCACATGAGAGATGTGATCATCGAGCAAGGCGTTGACGGCGGTACAAGGCTGATGAGGGTCGTCCTGATAGCTCTGTAGTTCGTGAATCTCAGCCAGTGACAGGCCCAGGATTCTGCAGCGACGGATGAAAGCCAGCCCCTCACCATGCTTCTCGGTATAGACACGGTAACCGTTGTCCTGCCGATCAGGCGGCGGCAACAAGCCCTGCTGTTCATAGAAGCGGATCGTCTGTGTTTCGACCCCTACCAACTGCGCCAACTGACCAATGCGCATCAGCCTCCTCCCCAACGGATTCTTTACTCTATTGACCTTATAGTAGCTTTATAGTTTTAAATGGTACCACAACATTGTTCAAGTGGAGTCGTATCATGAGCAAATCCTGTGGTGGCGCCTGTGGCGGTGATGCAACGTCCGCAGCGGATACCGATATACAGGCCTCCTCCGAGGCGCCAGGGAGATGGGTCAGTGTTTATGCCGTGCCGAAGATGGACTGTCCATCAGAAGAACGAATGATTCGCCTAGCCCTGAACGGCTTTGAGGAGATTCGGGCGCTGTCCTTCGACTTGTCGAACCGCCGGCTGAAGGTCGTGCATGACGGCGAGGTCGAGCCCGTCACCTCGAAACTGAAGACCTTGGGGCTAGGCGCCTCGCTTCAGGAAACCGTCGCTGCAAATCCGGAGACCATCAAGGCCGCCGAGTTTTCGGCAGCTTCTGCTAAGCAAGAATCCGGGACCCTGCGCTGGTTGCTCGGCATCAATGCACTTCTGTTCGTGGTGGAAATGACTGCCGGTCTGATCGCCCAGTCCACCGGCCTGATTGGAGAATCCCTGGACAATTTTGCCGATGCGGCGGTGTACGGGCTTGCCCTTTATGCGGTTGGACATAGCGTGAAAATGCAGGTACGTGCCGCGCATCTTGCTGGTGTACTGCAACTGATCTTGGCTGTGGGCGTGCTCGTAGAGGTGGTGAGACGCTTTGTATTCGGTAGTGAGCCTGAATCGCTGGTGATGATGGCTATCGCATTCGTCGCATTGATTGCCAATACCAGTTGTCTGCTGCTCATATCCAAACATCGGGAAGGCGGGGCGCACATGAAGGCAAGCTGGATATTCTCGGCCAACGACGTGGTGATCAACCTGGGGGTCATCACCGCCGGCACCCTGGTCGCGTGGACCGGTTCCAATTATCCGGATCTGATTATCGGCACCATCGCGGGGGGCATTGTACTTAACGGTGCCAGACGCATTTTGGCGTTGAAGGGTTAAATAATGCTCATTATTGGCAAAAAGCTCTCGCCGTATGCCCTATTGTCCATATCGGGCCTGCTGGCAGCGTCTGATCAGGCTGTAAAGTGGCTGGTGCAGCAATCAATGGCCTATGGCGAGTATGTTTCGGTGACCCCGTTCTTTAACTGGGTGCACCTATGGAACACCGGTGCCGCATTCAGTCTTTTTGCGAATGGTGGATGCTGGCAGCGCTACTTTTTTATCGGAATCGCGGTAGTGGTCTCGATTTTTCTGATCAAGCTGATCCTTGAAAATCGTCATAAAGGAGAAGCCATCGCTTACAGTCTTATCCTCGGTGGCGCCATGGGCAACCTGATTGACCGGGTCTTTCGCGGCTATGTTGTGGATTCCTTTGATTTCTATTGGCGAGACTGGCATTGGCCGGCCTTCAACCTGGCTGATATTGCAATTGTCCTCGGTGCCTTACTTTTCGTTTCCAGCAGCTTGTTGGGTAAAAAAGCAAACACCAATGCCGAGCCGGATGGATCTGACTGACACCTACGCCTATACAACACCATGACCGAACTTCCCGACAACATCCTTCACCTGCCGCAATACCAAGTACTGGGCTGCAAATCAACCGACGACGAAATGCACTTCCAGGTGGACGTGCCCGATCCCATCGCCTGCGAGGAATGCGGCGTGCAGGGTGAGTTCGTACGGTTCGGCAAGCGTGACGTTCCCTATCGTGATCTGCCCATCCACGGCAAGCGGGTCACTCTCTGGGTGGTCCGCCGCCGATACACCTGCCGGGCCTGCAAGACAACATTCAGGCCCCAGCTACCGGAGATGGTGGACGGATTCCGTATGACACTGCGGCTGCATGAGTACGTGGAGAAGGAATCCTTCAACCACCCCTACACCTTTGTGGCGGCACAGACCGGCCTGGACGAGAAGACGGTGCGCGACATCTTCAACGCCCGCGCCGAGTTCCTGGGGCGCTGGCACCGCTTCGAGACGCCCCGCATCCTGGGCATTGACGAGCTATACCTGAACAAGCGCTACCGCTGCATTCTGACCAACATTGAGGAGCGAACCCTGCTCGACCTGCTGGCCACCCGCCGCCAGGACGTGGTGACCAACTACCTGATGAAGCTGAAAGACCGGCAGAAGGTCGAGATCGTCAGCATGGACATGTGGAACCCCTACCGGGCAGCGGTCAAGGCTGTGCTGCCCCAGGCCCGTATCGTGGTCGATAAGTTCCATGTGGTGCGCATGGCCAACGATGCCCTAGAGAGAGTGCGCAAGGGCCTCAGAAAGGAGCTGAAACCGTCCCAGAGCCGGACTCTCAAGGGAGACCGGAAAATCCTGCTGAAACGCGCTCACGAAGTCTCAGACCGGGAGCGCCTCATCATGGAGACCTGGACAGGCGCGTTCCCGCAACTGCTGGCCGCCTACGAGCACAAGGAGCGCTTCTACGGCATCTGGGACGCCACCACACGGCTCCAGGCAGAAGCCGCCCTGGACGAGTGGATAGCCACCATCCCGAAGGGCCAAAAGGAAGTCTGGAGCGATCTGGTCAGGGCAGTGGGAAACTGGCGCGAAGAGACCATGACCTACTTCGAGACGGACATGCCCGTCACCAACGCTTACACGGAGTCCATCAACCGACTGGCCAAGGACAAGAACCGTGAAGGGCGCGGTTACTCCTTCGAGGTGATGCGGGCACGAATGCTCTACACCACGAAGCACAAGAAGAAGGCACCGACTGCGAAGGTCTCTCCTTTCTACAAGAAAACCATCGGTTACGGACTGCCGGACTTCGCAGAGGAACTCAACTACGGAGTCGATCTATCAACCATCTGAGGGTGGTATCAGATTGATGGGGTGAAGGTGCCCCATCAACCATTAAATCCGTATACCCAATAAAAAGCGCCCGTAGGGGGGGCGCTAAAATTCACCTACCAAAGGAGCGTATGGTTTACAGGTGAATGCACTGACGCGAACAACTGCCCGTTGCTCTTGCCAAGCTGCTTTGAAATGAGACAATTTCCAAAGCAGCGATGCCTCTTCCGCTGCCCTTAAACTAGCAAAGTAGGCTAACACCAAGATGATCGCGCAATTACAATTTGGACATGTAATAGATTGTAAGGTAATTATTCGAGAGAATACTGAGCCGCCACGTGAACTAATTCGCAGAAAGGCGCAGCAGTTTGATGCCGAGCATGGGTACTGCCTGCGTGGCGCTCTCTATCCAAGGCCGGTACGAGCCCTGCAAGCTGACGACCGAAATGCTGCCTGTCCTGACCGATTCCACCTGCCAGGCGAATCTGTCGGACACCGCCGCAGGCCCCAGAATCCACTATGCTTAGTGGTGGAGCCTGCATGACTGTCAGAAATCTTGCGGCTACATTACAAATTTGTAGGATTTCGCCGCGGCCAGCTTCTTCGCGTTAAGATTCAAGCGTCCTCAGGTGACCCGGCGTATGGACAGAGGTAGCGACTACCACATGCCATACCCTCAGCCAAACTTTCGAACAGCCTGCAACCATAATCTTGGCGGATTATGGCCAACTCCTTCCTCACACCTTGAGATAAGTTATGCGCGTTCTAGTTGTGGAAGACGAAATTAAAACTGCCGAATATCTTCAGCAGGGCCTATCCGAAAGCGGGTATGTCGTAGATATCGTGCACAACGGTGTAGATGCCCTGCACTTGTTCAACACTAATGTCTATTCGTTGGTCCTTCTGGACGTGAACCTCCCGGGTATCGACGGCTGGGACCTGCTGGAAACCATCCGTAAGACCAGCCGGGTCCGCATCATCATGCTGACCGCCCGCGGACGCATCAATGACAAGCTCAAGGGCTTGGACGGCGGCGCGGATGACTACCTTGTGAAGCCATTCGAATTCCCTGAACTGCTTGCTCGCATCCGTTCGCTGCAACGCCGTGGTGATGAGTTAGTCGAGAAGAGCTCGCTGAAAATTGCCGATCTGGAACTCGACTCCGTCCGCCATCGCGTCTTCCGCGGTGGCACACGCATCGATCTCACCACCAAGGAATTTGCGCTTCTGCACCTGCTCATGAGCCGAACGGGCGAAGCGCTGACTCGCTCTCAGATCATCTCGTTGGTCTGGGATATGAATTTCGATTGCGACACCAATGTCATCGATGTAGCCATACGGCGCTAGCGGTCGAAGATCGATGACCCGTTTGAAACCAAGCTCATTCACACGCTTCGTGGCGTTGGGTACGTTTTTGAGGAACGCGCATGAGGCCATTCAGCCTGGCTGCAAAGCTGGGGTTAAAAGTTGGGTTGATGAGCGCAGCGTTGCTGCTTCTGTTCGCCACCTTCGGCTATATGATGGTAGGCAAGGCTCTGGAAAGAAATGCCAGAGCGGACCTGGAAGTAAAGATGGCGGGGATGGCTCACAACCTGTCCACCATCCCGGACATCTCCGGCGTCAACGCGGATGCGCATCAGCTTGTCGATTTGGTCATGGGCCACAACAACCTGTATGTGAGCATATTCGATACCTCACAGAATCATACTCCCCTGCTCTCGATTGGCTCGAAACAGGTCAATCTGGAGGTGCACAAGTTTCAGCCGGCGGCCCACCCCAAAGAGCACGAATGGCGTGATACGCAGGACCGTCCTCTGCTGAGTGCTTCTCGAATCATGCGCTTGGGCGATGGAACAGAGGTCAGCGTCTACATGACCATGGACCAGTCATCCAGTGAGGCGCTGCTCGATGCGTTGCTGACCTGGGCCCTGATGATGTCCCCCGTCATCCTCGCACTGATCCTGGCCATTGGCTGGTGGACTGTGCGCAGAGGCCTGCTGCCACTGACCAAGTTCCTCAAGATCGCGTCGAAAATCTCAACCGAGAGCCTCGACCATCGCCTTCCAACTGATGGGATGCCGGCAGAACTCAAAATGCTCGCCGACGGCATTAACATCATGCTGGCTCGCCTGGATGATGGGGTTCAGCAGCTATCGCAGTTCTCTGACGACCTTGCTCACGAACTTCGGGCACCGCTCTCCAACCTAATGGGCAAGGCTCAGGTTGCCTTGACCAGAGAACGATCGCTTTCCGAATACCGGGAGGTTCTGGAGTCGTGCACAGAAGAGCTGGACCGCATGAGCCGCATGGTTTCCGACATGCTGTTCTTGGCCCAGGTCAGTCATCCAGCATCCATGGTGGAGTTCGAACCCGTCTCCTTGGTCGACGAGGTCCAGCGCGTGTGCGACCTCTTCAGCATTTCGGCAGAGGAAGGCGAGATCCAGCTGCAGATCTCTGGCAGTGATGATGTGGTACGCGGGAACCGTCTGATGGTTCAACGAGCCGTCTCGAACCTCGTGTCAAATGCGATCCGATACTGCCCTCGCGGCCGCACGGTCTTCGTGAAGGTGCAGCATAGTGCGAGCGGTACGACGTTGAGTGTCGGCAACCCCGGCCGCGGTATTGCCAAGGAACACCACGCGCACTTGTTTGAGCGGTTCTACCGTGTGGACAAGAGCCGAGCACGGAGCGAAGGCGGTACCGGTCTTGGCTTGGCCATCGTTCAGTCGATCATGAGCCTGCACCAGGGGTCGGCGAGCGTCGAGGTGACCGAAGAAAACTTCACCTGGTTCCACCTTCACTTTCCCGCAGCCCAGCAACTGCAGCCGGCAATGAACGCCGCTTAAACCGCGCAGACATGATTAGGCCCGTCAATCGACGGGCCTTTTAGTTTGCCTCAATGCATCAGTGCCGGAGGACCACAGTGTCCATGGGCGACCGCAGAATCACTGACTTAATAATCTTCTGTTCGTCAGGACTGGCGTTCTTCCACAGGTGGGAGAAGTACTGAGCATTCACTTTCTCTTGGGCACTTACGCTGCCGGCGGCATCGATCAGGCGCATGGTCGAGTAGACACAGATCAGCGCCAGGATGAAGAACGCCGTGGCGACCACCATCACATAACGCTTGGCCAGAACCGGTGCACGCTTGAGCTCCTGCATAGAGGCGTCCGCGGCCTTTGTAGCTACTGTAAGCTCCGAGATCAGTGGCTGGATGGCGGTGTCAACTCCGCGGCATGCGGCTGAATACGCTGCTGCAGCGGCGCGCAAGGCAACCTCTTCCGCATTCGACCAAGCCTTCTCTGCCTTTCGCACCTCCTCCTGAATCTGCCGGCCGACAGCGTCCACCTGCTCCACCAGTTCGTTCGACCTCTCCAGAACAGCGCTTGAGGTGAGCGTTTGCGAGGTCAGCTCATCGAGTTGGACAGTGAGTTTTTCAGTGCAGCGGCGAAAGTCACTGATAGCAATTGCCCAGGGTTCTATATCATTCATGGCTATCTCCTAGGGCGGCCAACAACGCCGCGCGGAATTAACGCGCTAGATATCAAAATTGTAATTTTAGAGAAGGTTCTTAGTCGCCCTCGACAGTGTTGTTCAAATGACGAAAGTAATCGACAAAAAAGCCAGGGTAAAAACCTGGCTTTTTTGTGCATGGAATTTAGCCTTCGTTCTTGCGAGGCGTTCCCGCATTGCTTTCTCCAGCCAGACCCTCGGCACCTTGTACGGTACGTTTCCAATGGCAAAGCAGGAGCTGGCTGGCGTTCGCTTCGGTGATCGGGGTGCAAGCCAGATCAGCGGGCAGACCATCCTTGCTGTCTCGCAAGCGTCTGGACAGATAGAACGAGCCATCCTGCGGCCACTGGGCAGGATCCTTGATGTTCTCGGACTTCCCGCTGCTGTAAAACTCCGATGAGTATGAGCGGCGGCCAGGATAGATCAGGGGAGCAGAGTGAGCGGTCTGCACATTCAGCCACGCTTGAACCACATCTCGCTGATTCTGTGGTCGCTCTTCTAGTACTCCGGCGTAGATGATGCCCGCACCGATGATTGGCAACACTAAAGCGCTCGCAGCGGAAGCCCAGGTGGTCTTCGGGCCAACTTCGCTGATCCGTGCGGACAGCAGCAATGCCCAAGCTGGCAGTGCAGGTAGCAGGTAGGTCCACAGAATGTTGCCAGCGAATGTGAAGAAGACCGGTGTCGCCAAGGCCCAGAGCCATAGGTAGGCTTCGAAGCGCTGCATCGATCCACGCTTGCGGATCAGCAGTGGTAGGAACAAGGCCCATGGAAGGAGCGACAATCCGAGCTGGATCCAGATGGTGCCATATGGCTTTGCATGAGCACTGCCATACAGGTCGCCCGCCCAGTTACTGACGACGTAGCGGCTCCAGTGCTCACCAACGAAGAAGTACTCCATGAAGCCGGGCGTTTTCATCTCGGCCGCGACATACCAAGGCACGGATATACCGAACATAAGCACAAGGCCGCTGATCCAGGGAAGCTTCAGTACCCGTCCCCATTCCTTGTAGATAACGAACCAGGCGAATGCCGGCGCCCCCATAAGCACCAGGGTCAGCGGCCCTTTGGCAAGCAAGCCCAGCCCGAGACCTGCGAACATCAGGTAGGCATCCGCCTTGCTGGCGCACTTCATCCAACGCCAGAAACCGTAGCTGGCCAGCAGAATCGAGAACGACAAAACAGGGTCAGTCAGCACAACACCGCTGGAGACCAGGCCAAGGGTGGTGCTGGAAAAGATAATGGCAGCCCAGATTCCGGCGTTACGAGAAATCTGCTGCGTGCCGAGTTTGATGATGATGAAACAGCTTGCCAAGTGCAGTAGCCACGCTGGGAAACGCGCAGCGAACTCGTTAACGCCGAAGACCGTCATGCTCGCGGCCTGGGTCCAGAAGGACAGCGGTGGCTTGCCCCAGAACGGTACCCCGTAATCGAACATAGGCGTGATCCAGTCATTCAACTCGACCATCTTGCGAGCCATTTCAGCGTAGCGAGCCTCCGATGTGTCCATCAATGGGTAGATGCCCAGCCCCACCAAACGCAATAGCAGTATCGAACCCAGGACCCACCACAGCGTCCTCTCGTTCTTCAGGCTCAGCATTTCTTACCCTCGATCGAAGCCATCGAAGGGTGGAGTGACACTGGATCCGCCTTGCTGCTGTGCTTCAGGAAATAGAGAGGCCGGCGCTTCACTTCCGCGAGTGTCACGCCAAGGTACTCCCCCACCATGGCGACACCGACGCACATGAATGAAGCCATTCCGACGAGCAGGTGATGGATGTCGAAACTGCCAGCCACGAGCGACGCAAGCATGTAGCAGATGCTGGAGACGAAAAGTCCGAAACTGATGAGGCTGAAGATGCGCAGCGGTTTGCGAGAGAAGCTGACGATACTCTCGATGGCCAGATTGAACAGGCCAGCTGCATTCCACTTGGTGCTTCCGGCATGGCGAACAGTACGATTGTAGGGTAGTTCGATGGTACGAAAGCCTACCCAGCCAATCATGCCTTTGAGAATCCTGGAGCGCTCGTCCAGCGCCCGCAGTGCTGCCAGCGGAGCAGGTCCAATCAATCGGAAATCACTGACATCGGTCGGCATGTCCACCTTCTCCACCAGGCGATGCATGACCCAGTAGTATGCCCGGGCACTCATGCGCTTAAACCACGAATCACCGATTCTCAGGTTACGCTGCATGTTCACCACGTCGTAGCCGCGTTGCCAGTAGTCCACCATGGCCGCGATGAGCTCTGGTGGGTCCTGCAGGTCGACATCAATGAAGATCAGCGCACTGCCACGGGCATGGTCTATCCCGGCGCTCAGTGCAGCCTCTTTGCCGAAGTTGCGACTCAGAGACAGGTAACGTACAGATGACCCATCCTGATAGTGGCGAAGAATGTCGGCCGTCCGGTCTTTACTGCCGTCGTCGACATAGAGGATTTCGCAGGAGACGGATAATCGCTTCACCACGCGGGTGATGCGCTGGTGGAACTCGGGGATGGTTTCCTCTTCCTCGAAGCAAGGGACCACAATGGTTAACAACGGATCAGGGCGCTCGGGAAAGCGATGTAATGTCTGCATGATTGAATGTCCAAAAACGATGTGCAATGAATCCAAGTGCAGTGAGGCTTAAGGTCACTACGATTTGGGAGATGAGAGGTGACAGATTCGACTTGATGAGGACCCACATACCCACGCCATTGCCGAAGTTTGTGGCTAACACGACCAGTGCAAACCTGACAGGCTGAAACTTACGAGAGCCATCTGCCACAAAACAGAGCGCCCGATTTCCAATAAAGCTTGCAATGGCTCCAACCATGCCGCCACAGATACTGGCCAGCAACGGAGTAGCGAACTCTGTCGTAACCAGCACCAGGAACACCGCATAATGGAATCCCGTTGCTATGAAGCCGATTCCCAGATAACGAATCAGTAAGTTAATAAGAGGTTTGGTTTGATTGTCCATTGCCAAAGCCTATGGAGGCAAAGGTGAAAAAATAGTGAAATAAATGTAAATGCGCAATTAGCTGGATCCATATATGGCAAGAAATAAAGTGGCGCACTACGATAGCACGGCACAATATCAAAGGGATTACTTGAAAATTACGCTTTCGAAATAAAAGGCTTCCGATAACGTATGCATGACCTGTGGATTACAATGTTGAAAGCATAAGGAAATGCTGGGCATCATTGAGATAGATTCCCCGAATTAAGGGGGACCTAAGGAATCTCCGAACAAGCCTTCAGTTATGCGAGAATCCCCGCAACACCTGATCCGAGCCGCCCATGAGCCAGATGAGCTTTTCCGACTTTGAGTACGCCGGCAAGCGCAAGCAGACCCGCCGAGAGCGCTTCCTCGCCGAAATGGATCAGGTGGTGCCCTGGGCAGGCCTGCTGGAGCTGATCGAACCGTTCTACCCCAAGGCCGGCGGCGGTAGAAAACCCTATCCTCTGGAAACCATGC
>NZ_LQXW01000052.1:0-11898 GCF_001586765.1 Pseudomonas sp. ABFPK
GCATGGTTTCCAGAGGATAGGGTTTTCTACCGCCGCCGGCCTTGGGGTAGAACGGTTCGATCAGCTCCAGCAGGCCTGCCCAGGGCACCACCTGATCCATTTCGGCGAGGAAGCGCTCTCGGCGGGTCTGCTTGCGCTTGCCGGCGTACTCAAAGTCGGAAAAGCTCATCTGGCTCATGGGCGGCTCGGATCAGGTGTTGCGGGGATTCTCGCATAACTGAAGGCTTGTTCGGAGATTCCTTAGCAGCTCAGCACCTGAGCTGAATGGAGAAATGACCCATGAAGCAGAGTTTCCACTCACATTTTGATCGGGACTTGACCAAGGCCGGCTCGGCGGTACTCGGGGAGGCAGTCCGACGCGGGCTACTTGGGCAACACGAGGCCATGATCCACGACCAGCAATGGGCGCAGTTCTGTGTTTATGCCAGGGACTCTCATGAGGTGGATATCCTGGAATTCGTCAATAAAAAACTTGTGAGGGAGTACGGGGAAGAGCTGTACATCCAGGCATACCAAGGGAACCTTCCGCAGCAAAACGTAATCGCTCTGCTTGAGACTGTACATTCAGTAATGAGCTTCGCAAGTGATGGACGCTGGAAGGGCTCAGCGGCTGATGCTGGTAGCCGGCTTGGCTTTCCAAGCCATGCACGGATTACGGTACCTCGCGGTCTTGACCGAACTAGGTTTGAAGCCGCGATGGTAGATATTCAGACTCTCCACTCAGAGCAGCTAGCAACATTGATCAGATTGGTTCGATACCTCGGCATGTCAATGCTAGACGCTTTTTTCTTCGACGCAGAAGATGCTCATAAAGAAGCCGAGGCGGAAAACATCTTTTATGCGTTCAGCAAAGATAAGCGTGAGCATCGGATCATTAATATTTCTGATCCTGAGCAAATTGTCATTCTGGATAAGGCCGCAGCATTTCAAAAACGACATGGCAGCAGGCGCCCGAAGCCTGCAGCTTGGCGTACATGGAAATCAAAGAACCTACCTGCAGCGCAAGAGCTTTTACTTTCTCACGGACTAAACATTGATGACTGTCGCGCAGCATATGCCTGCGAGCTCTACCAGCGGTCGTCTGGTCACCACGCCCCGATTCTTGGAGGAAAAGCACCCGACGATGAGGATCTGGAGGCTCGGAATGACGTCGCCTACGAGTTAGGGCATTTGCATATTTGGGAAACTGATGCGTACGTCGGTGCCAGGGCCTACATGCGGAAAGAGCCTGCAGGCACCGGGCGCAAAGCCGTCACACAGTAGATTTGGGATTCGATCAAAAGCCCTTAACCTTTAGACCTCAAATCAAAGGAGTAAGGGCATGGATCGTTTTGAGCTGCTTGTATATGCCGTGCTTGCCGTCGTCAGTGCGCTGACCATCGCAGGCGCTATTGGCTACATGGTCGCAGCGCGTCTGGACAAAAAGCGTGGCGACGACTGAGTCTTCAGCGGTACGGCCAGCTACCTGCAGCAAACTGCCCGCTGCCTCTTTTGGCAGCGGGCGCTGATCCAAATCCAACGGCAGGGCACCCTACCGCTGCGATACGCAGTATTTTCCCAAGCCTGTGAGGTCATGGGATGACTTCGGAAGGGCTGCCAGTTTCGGCACCCTAGCGAAAGTGAGCAAAACGCCGAAGCGTTTAGATCAGCTACATGCACGCACGCCATGTGGCGAGCTAGCTTGCCCAACAAGATAAACTCGTGCGCCGACTCGCTGACAACAGCTGACCTTGGGTTTTCAGGAAGTTACCGGAGAGTGTCTAGCGACCTCATCTATCCGGAGCACAAGCATGGAATTTCGTCACCTCGGTAACGGGCAATACTTCCCGCCTATTGCACCAAACGGTCGGGTTTACGCTGTACCTCTTGGGCAGGAAACCCAGGTACAGATTTTCTGCCTGGCCCCAGTATCCCCCCGGCTGATTGGTAAGCCGTGGGCGCAGCGGCGCACCTTGCGCCGGTGCGCGCGCTCACGCCAGTCAGAAGCTGTAGTTGAAACGCCTCATCACATTGCGCGGTGCCGTGAACACCGTACAGACCGGTTTAGCTGTAGTACTGCGAGGCGGCTTACTCAGCAACCGCGGCGGTCACGATGATCTCGACCAGCACATCCGGCGCGCCCATGTCGCACTGGGCGGTGGCGCGCGTGGGGGCGCAACCCGGTGCGGTCCAGGCGTTCCAGACCTCATTCATGCTGTCGAAGTCACGGGCCAGGTCTTTGATCCAGATTTGCGCTGTCAGCACCCGGCTTTTGTCTGAGCCCGCCTTCTCAAGATAAGCTTCAATTTTCGCCAATGTATCGCGTGTTTGGCCGGCGATATCTTGAGTGCGGTCATCGGCGGTCATCCCGCCGACATAAATCACACCATTATAAATAACGACCCGGCTACGGCGCGGGTCAGTTTCGATGCGAACGATATCACTCATATAGGCTCCTGGATTTTAGTATGAAGAACGGGCGAACTAATGTGTAAGTTCGCCCAGTAAAATAGGTTTGATAGGGGCGCGAACGCGGTAGTGGCCGACCTCGTTAGGATCGACGTTGCGCGTTTTCGCGATAATTTCGGTGACGGTTAAACCGCAGAAACGTCCTTGGCATGGCCCCATGCCGCAGCGGCCAAATGCCTTGGTTTGATTCGGCCCATGGCAGCCCAACGCTACATAGCTGCGAATCTGCCCAGCAGTCACTTCCTCGCAGCGGCACACCAGCACGTTATCGTCTGCGGGAATTCTATTTTCCTCCTGGGGGCGATAAAGAACATCCAGGAACTTTCTGATGCTCGTAGCGTTTTCCAACTGCTGAGCCAGTCCGGCCAGTTGATGTCCCAAGCCCTGCAAACTTCCAAGCTGCGCCCCAATTGCCAAGGCCGCCAAGCGTCCCTGTACAGCAGATGCCTTGGCGCCGACGATGCCTCGGCTATCACCGGCGACGTAGATCACGGTGTCGCCCAGGCGTCCATGCTCATCGGTATGCGGCAACCAGCAAAGTTGCTCGGGGCTCCAATAGTGCGCGGCGCCCGTCGAGAGGCTGAGTTGCGCATTCGGGACCACCCCTTGATGCAGTAACACCAGAGAAGACGCGACGGACGTGCGCTGCCCGCGATGTTTGAATTGAATGCCTTGGGCCGCATGGTCCCCCACGATTGCCAGGTCGGTAGCGCCCGAGTAAACCTTGACCCCGTGACGCTTGATCGACGCGAGCAGCTTCATGCCCTTGGCAAGATCACGCCAGCCTTTGAGCGCACCAGCCGCTTCGCGCAACGCCCGGACATAAGCCGACTGTGGTGTGGTGTCCACCAACGCCTTGATCGCCACGCCTGCCCTGAGGTATTGCCAAGCCAAGAGGTAGAGCAGCGGACCGCAACCGGCGAGGACAACGGGCTCGGTAGGCAGTGCACCAGCCCCTTTGAGCATGATCTGACCGGCACCCGCGCCCATTACACCAGGTAACGTCCAGCCTTTGATGGGGAATGGTCGCTCCATGGCGCCGCTGGCCAGTACGACATACTTGCCGACGATGTCTTCATTATGGCCATTGGCGATGTAATTGATTTCCCCCGAAGCGGCCACGTTCCAGACCACCGCACCGGTGATGTGGATAGCACCGCTGGCTTTGAATTCACGAGCAAGGGCTCGGCCTGCGACGTAATCCGCGCCGAGGATGTGTTGTATGGCTTCAGGAGCGGACTCGATCCGCCGATAGATCTGGCCGCCGAGCGCTGGTTGCTCGTCCAGCACGACCACCGTCAACCCCTGGGCGCGTGCCTGGCAGGCTGCGGCCATTCCAGCTGGGCCGGCACCGACGACCACCAGGTCTACCGGGACATTATTCATGGCACCCTCCCATTTCGCCGAGGTCCAGTGCCACAGCGCCGAGTTGACGCTTGATATGCATGCCGTCGCGCACCGGGACCATGCAACTTTGCCGTGCGGGTACGCCGTCGATTTCAACGAGGCATTCAAAGCAAACACCCATCATGCAGTACGGAGCGCGGGAAACATTACCGACGATACTGGAGCGGAAATCACGGGCGCCTTGGGTCAGCAACGCGGCAGCCACACTGATGCCCTCGGCGACGCGCAATTCTTGCCCCTCGAATGTGATTTTTACCGTCCGCCCAGCAGGCGCGTTCGAAACAGAAAAAAGCGGCTTAGTGGTCATGGGTAAAACTCGCGTTGGGGTCTAGGAATCTGTCGCTGTGGAACCCTTCGAAGTTCGGGGGTGAGGGTGTTATGCCCCCGACCCAGGGCCCGATGACGTAGGCGTGGATTGCCGCCAGTGTCACGCCGCTATGACAAATAACGGCATAGGCCCCTGGGCACGTCGTCGAACTCTGGTACACCGGGTAGCCGTCGGGGGTTAAAGGCCGAATGGCGCCCCATGCTCGAACGAGCCTCACATCCTTGAGGGCGGGAAACGTATCTACAGCCCGTTCGGCGAGCCAGCTGATCTTGTCAGGTGTCGTGCGATCATCCAGACCGACATCTTCTGAAGTCGAGCCGATCTGCACCGACCCTTCCTTGGTCTGCCGCGCCTTGTTCGTCGGGTAGGGGATAAACGGCTTGAGCCGCTCGGTGATCAGCACTTGCCCGCGCGTCGGGCGGGTTGGGGCATGCAACCCCACTTGCGATGCCAACTCGGAGATCCCGATACCGGCGGCGAGTACGAGCCTGTCGCTGTTCCAGGATTGGCCATCCCGGGAACGCGCCGTGAATTTACCGGTACCGGGGTCCTGCGAGACCGCAACAACGTCAACGCCAGAAATGATATCTGCCCCCTTCATTTTCAGACCCGCATGCAGTGCCCTGAGCAGCATCAAGGGGTTGGCGTGGCCATCATGAGTACCGAAGCTTCCGCCGACGACCTTGGGGCCTAGCCCAGGCAAATGCTGCCTCAGCTCTGCAGGGCCCATCATTTGATAGGGGATATCACCCACTGCTTTGTTGATTTTCTCAAGCAAGTCCGCCCGCGCTTGTACCTCTTTTTCGCTGAACCCAAGCCAGAAGCCGCCCGTTTGCTCAAGCCCCGTATCGACACCCGTCAGGCTGAGCAACTCCCGGTGCAGTTCCGGCCACTGTCTTACGGCATCGCGCGTCCATTGCGCATAGCGGGGCATCCCACCACCTTTGCTCGATAACCAGACCAGGCCAAAATTTCCCCGAGAGGCGCGTAATGCGGCATCCCCTTGGTCGAGGACGGTGACCTTAAGGCCCCTGCGCGCGGCACCGTAGCCAATTGCCGCGCCGACGAGTCCACCGCCCACTACGATCATGTGTTCTTTGCTCATACTTCACCTCCGCAACTGTGCGGCAGCTCTTGAAAAAAGGGCGAGCGGCTCCTCGCTGCCAAAGTCTTTGGAAGCGAAAAGTGCACCTGGGCCTATTTTTTACCGATTAATACTTTGTCCAAACCGACAATACGGTCTAGCAAAAACATGAGGATCATCGTTCCCACAATCATTACCGTGGAAACCGAAGTCGTCACCGGGTCGGTCATCAATGCGATCCGTTCATACAGGGCAACCGGAAGTGTCGTAGTACCCGGGGTGGAGACGAATATCGTCATGGTGACTTCATCGAAACTTTGAATGAAGGCCAATAACCAACCGCCGGCCACGCCTGGGAGAATCAAGGGAAACAACACTTTCCAAAAGGACACATATTTAGAGGCGCCGAGTGAGCGTGCCGCCAGTTCCGCATCGCGATCAATCCCGATGACAGCCGCCAGGGTAAGCCGCAGTGAGTAAGGCGTGACGATCAATGCATGCACCAATAACAGCCCGATGAACGAACCCGAAATCCCCGCCACTGAAAAGAACCTGAGAAACGCTACACCAAGCACGACATGAGGAATCATCAAGGGGGAGAGAATCAATGATGTAAGTGCTTCGCGTCCGGCGAAACGGTATTTGGCAATAGCTATCGCGGCGGGTACCGCGACAATGGACGCAATCGTCGCCGCGCCAAGCCCCAGCCACACCGAGAGCCAAAACGCATTGATCAACTCCGGGGCGTCCCAAATGGCTTTGTACCACCGCCACGAGGCGCCGTCGAAAGGCATCGATATATAGCCCTTGTCTGAGAAAGAGACCAATACAATGATCAACAGCGGCGCCACAATGAAACTGACGAACAGTGTGTGGAAGAGTATTGCAAAGGGTCCGTTACTTTCCAGGCTGCGATCACTCATACGAACACCTGCTTGAATTTTCGCTCGATCAATCGATTGCTGCCGATCACCACGAAGACAATGGCAATAAGCAAGAGCACCGCAATGGAAGCGCCCAATGGCCAGTTCATCGTGGAGAGAAATTCATCGTAGATCGCCGTGGTGACGACTTTGACGCCGCGACCGCCGATCATCGCCGGCGTGGCGAAGGCCGAGGCAGACAAGGTAAAGACGATGATCCCGCCAGACAAAATACCCGGCATCAGCTGCGGCAGCACAACGCGCCTGAAGGTGGTCACCGGGCCGGCCCCGAGGGAGCGGGCCGCATGGGCAATCTGGCCATCGACTTTTTGCAGCGTGCTCCATACCGAGATCACCATGAAAGGCATCATCACATGGGTCAGGGCAATCACTACCCCGGTCAGGGTAAACATGAGCTGTAGTGGCTGGTCGATCAGACCGAGTGCCATCAGCGCTGAGTTGATAAAACCTTCACGTCCCAACAACAGCGACCATCCCAACGTCCGTACCACCACGGAAATGAGTAACGGGCCGAGTATCACGACGAAAAAGCCACCTTGCCATGCGGGCCGCATGCGCGAAAGGATCAGCGTTTCAGGAACGCCAATGGCAATGCAGACGGCGGTGACGCCCAGTGACATCAAAGCGGTACGGGCAAACAGCTCGTAATAGAAACTGTCGCTGAGTACCTCCAGGTAACTGGCCAAGGTATAACTGTTTTGAGTGCCACTCATGGCGTCGAACACATTGAATGAAAGCATGCCAGTCAATGCGATGGGTACGACGAGCAACCCTAGAAACAACAGGAGCGCGGGCAGCGAGAGTACCCACTGAGCACCATTGGCGCGGTAGGTAGTGTCAGCCATGGGCGGCCTCCGCGGATACGACCTGCAGGTCGCCGTCGCCCCAACCGATGCCGACCGTTTCGCCTTCTTGAGGCTGGCGCTCGCCATTGTTCGGTGCTGTCATCTTCAACGCGCCCAAGGCGCTTTCGATTTCGTAATACCACAGGCCACCGAGGAACAAACGTGATGCAATACGCCCCTCGGCTTTCCCAACGCCGGGCGGGGTGAAGCGGATGCGCTCAGGCCGGATGAACAGCATGGCGTCGTCGCCCACCTTGAGCTGCTGCCGGTTCGCGGGCACGACGATGCCGTCCAGGTGGACCAATGCCTGTCCCTGGGAGATGGACTTCACCTTGCCCATGAGAATATTGGTCTGACCCAGGAAGCGCATGGCGAAGCTGGAGGTGGGCTGGTCGTAGACATCTTGAGGCTTACCCAGCTCTGCGATGCAACCGTCGGCCATCACAGCGATTCGGTCGCTCATTGTCATGGCTTCGACTTGGTCATGGGTGACCAAGATAGTAGTAATGCCGAGCCGGCGCTGGAGCGCCCGGAGCTCAACATGCATTTCACCCCTGAGCTTAGCGTCGAGGTTCGACATAGGCTCATCGAGCAGCAAGACACTCGGACGGATCGTCAAAACCCGTGCGATAGCGACACGCTGCCGTTGGCCACCGGACAACTCCCGTGGATAACGCGCCCCGAGCCCCGACAGACGGACCATCGCGAGCGCTTCTTCGACACGCGTCGCCAGCTCTTGTTTAGGCACTTTGCGCATCTGCAACCCGAAGCCGACGTTTTCGGCAACGGTCATATGCGGGAACAGTGCATAGCTTTGGAATACGATGCCCATGTCACGTTTTTCAGGCAGCATGCTGGTGATGTCGTTGCCACCGAGATGGACAGAACCCGTGGTAGGGGAAATAAATCCCGCGACCATCTGAAGTGTCGTCGTTTTTCCGCATCCCGAGCCACCCAGCAGCGAGATGAACTCACCGCTCTTAACCTCTAGGTCCAAGTTGCGCACAGCGGTAAAGCCGCCCGAATAGGTTTTCGAGAGCCCTCGGATAATCAAATTACTCATGGCCAATACTCACTATTATTATCATCGTCGAGAAAAGCGCTCACTCAACGGTACGGCTCCACTGTTTTGTCCATTCAGCACGTTTACGGTTAACGGTGTCCCAGTCTATCGGCACCAGCTGCGCAAGCTTCTCTTCGCCATAAGGGACCTCTTCGGCCAAACCCTCTTCGAGCTTGGCTTGCCGGTTGACGGGGCCGAAGCCCTCGGTGGCGAACTTGGCCTGCACACTGGGAGACGCCAGGTATTGAATCAGCGCTTGAGATTTTTCTGCGAGCTTATTCCCGGAAACTACACAGGCCGAAGCAATAATGGCGGGTGTGCCTTCTTTTGGATAAACAAACTCGATAGGAAAGCCTGTTTTTTTCAACGCCACGGCACGGTTGCTACCCCAGACAGCAATATCGATATCGTTGCTCTGGAACATCTGCGCTAATTGGGCATTCGAAGAGGTCCACGCCAATACATTGGGCGCGACATTTTCACGAACGGCTTTGAAGCCTGGGTCCATATCATGCTCACCGCCACCGTTGATGCGGGAGAACATGATCAAGGTATTTAGGCCGAACGTACCGGAGATAGGGTTGGAGGCGACGCGCTTGGCATATTTGGGGTCCGCGATGTCGGACCACGATGTGGGCGCCGCCCAACCATTCTTGGCGAAGACTGCTTTATTGTAGGCAATGCCCGTCGCCACCAGCCCGATACCGACCGCCTTACCCTTAAAGTTCGAGGCTGCGGCGATATCGTAGATGTCCTGATACACCGGCGACTGCGCCAAGTTATCGCACAGGCCAAATTGCACGGCGTAATGCATGGGGCCGTCGTCAAACAAGGCAACGTTGATTTGCTGACTGGCTCGCTGCGCTTGCAATTTGGCAAGGTTTTCACTCGAGCTGCCCGGCACATAAACGACGTTGACATCATGCTTGGCTTCGAACTCGGGAAGGATGACCGTTTCAAAGGTCTTTTGAAAGTCGCCGGAATACCCTGCGAAATAGAGCGTGTCTTGCGCATACGCGCCGCTGCTAAGCGTAATGGCGCTGGCCAATGCAAAGGTGTTGATTTTTTTCATGTCAGCTTCCCCTCCTCACGCGAGTTAACGAGGCAGTGGTCCGCCTCTGTTTTGACTCAATTGGGTAACATCAGTCGGCAGAAGCCCAGCTTCAATGCACGGACTATAATTGTTGTCTTCCAGGAGACGCTTAGCGCCCCAGTTCCGGCTGAACACAACGTTAAGGGGAGCAGCGGTGGACAAGCAAATAGAATATCGCCTTGGCCTATGCACTGGTGATATACCCCCCCTCCCGGGAGCAATCCCTACGCCGGCGCTTTACACCCGAGGCTCTCGAGTTCGCGGGCCAGCACGTCTTTGACGGTCGTCACGAAGTCTGAAATCAACCGATCGTTCGCGCGCTCTTTGGGGTAGATGATGTACCCCTGATGTTTTACGGTGGGCAGAAAAGGCCGCGTCACCATGCCCGAATGGCGGTAATCCAATGAGGCGAGCGGGTTCACGATCGATAGGCCTAGCCCCTGCATGACCAGCGAACAGGTGATTGAACTGTAAGAGGTCTCTAGGCGAATGTGCCGGTCAATACCGGCGTTTTCAAAATGGGTGTCGACCAGTGAGTAGCCATGTTCGGTGCGGGGCAGCGAGATGAAAGGCTCATTCGCCAGGTCCTGGGGGGTTATCACGTCCTTGCGTGCGAGCCGATGGTCTGCAGGCATCACGCAGACGGCGTCTACCTCATACAGGTGCTCATAGGCCAGGCCATAGTTGTTATTGACCTGGGAGACCAAGCCGACATCACAGGTTTGATCTTCAACCCAGCGTGCCACTGTCGTTGCGTGGCCGGTATGGATGGACACGCTGACTTCGGGCAGATTTTGACAAAACTGCTGCATCACCCTGGGCACCAGGCCCAGCGCAAGCATCTGTACTGCGGCGACCGTCAGCGCGCCACCGCTGAACCGCTTGATCCGCTTGGCGGCTTCGTCCAGATGGTGCAGCCCCGCAAAGCTTCGTTGTACCTCCTTGAAGAAGGACCGGGCGTCACTGGTGGGCACCAGTCGCCCTGGCAATCGCTCGAAAAGTTTCAAGCCGGTTTTTTGTTCAAGCAGCGCAATCGCTCTGCTCACATTAGGTTGTGAGGTGTGCAGCGTCTGCGCGGCCGCAGTGGTTGAGCCCGACAACATGACGGCCCTGAACGCCTCAATTTCAGAGAACCTCATCATGGAAAAGTCTCCAATATCGCTTTCTCCACAGCGCCAATATTCAGCTTGCCGGTATGCCGAATCAGTGTTTCAGCCTCTCTCAAAGCAATCACCCCCAATGCAGGACTCGCGCAGCGCTGCGTTAAACGCTTAATGTACCCCAGGTCCATCATCACACGGCGACGGGATGCTCCTTCGCTGCGCCAGGCTCGACGATGGCGGCGCTCAGTCTTGCAGCAACCCTGCGCGTCGGCGATTCGTCGTAATTATCACCTGTTAGTCGCAGCTTACGCCTGTGGTCTTCCTCGGCGCCAAACGCGGCCTCAATCATGATGAGGTGCGCCATCACTTCATCGATGCCGTCAGAAAGAAACGCACGGACCAGGAAGTGTTCGACAGGAGTTGAGAAAAGCTCCGACGCTTGGGGGCTAGCTACACGCAGCAGCTCCCACCTGGCTTCCAGTGCCTGCCGCACATCCTCGGCGGTTGCCCAAGTTCGCAGCCACATAGGGCGTTCGGCTTCCTCCCACTCGTCGTGGTCCACTTGGAAGGAGCACGGCTCCCACGTCAGCCGCTCAGGGTGGGGCGGCGGGTGCGGGAAAGCGCACAGGTCATCGTCGAGGGTATAGACCCAAGGCAGCCGGAAACCCCGCCAGTCCACTTCGGTCATCTCGGCCCAGTCTTCCCATGGCGCCAGTAGCAGGAAAAACAGTGCACGTTCT
Organism: Pseudomonas sp. ABFPK; assembly: GCF_001586765.1. Classification (NCBI taxonomy): domain Bacteria; kingdom Pseudomonadati; phylum Pseudomonadota; class Gammaproteobacteria; order Pseudomonadales; family Pseudomonadaceae; genus Pseudomonas; species Pseudomonas sp. ABFPK. The sequence continues at coordinate 11,056 of NZ_LQXW01000052.1, forward strand.
ACCGCAGCGGGGAAGCGCCCGCTGTGGGGAACAATCTCGCCCAGATCCTTTCCGATGGGGAAATCCAGCCAGGAGAACTGGCGATTGCCCGATTCGCTGCGAACAGATACGTCCTCCTCTACGACCATCCAATGAAACTGGGACAGGCGCTGAGCGTCCAGCTGCATGTCTGGATAGCAGCGCTCTAAGCGGGGCGCATTGAACAAAACCTCAAGTTCGGTATCGGCGAATCGACCCATCCGGGCATTGCCAAACTGGAAGGACGGGAGCTCATCGGCCATATCGAGCGGGCAGAGGTAACGCCGCTTAGTGGTGGTACGTTGAAACTCATGAGCCAACAGGCCAGCCACCTTAGCCATGTCTGGCATGGACTGGTTAGACAGATGAGGGGTGCTGCATGGCAGCCCCAGCGACCTAAGCGCATTGCCGATGGAGACCTCCAGCCCGAAGGTGGATTTTCCGCTGTAGTAGCGTTTGGTGAGCAACTCCTTCAGTGCGACGAACTCGCGGCTGCTCCAGAGATTCTGCGAGCCAGGTGGCGGGATGTCCCACAGCGCTTGAAGGGCAGCGACAAGAGATTTATCTGCGGACATGAGTGGCTCGACCCTCCCTGGAATATCTGTTCAAATGGTCCCTGATGGAGATTACTGAATCGCCCCTGGTTTCCTAGACACTCTCCAAGCTCAGGAAATAGCGTTTCTCATACTCTATTGGAAACAGCTGCATAGCACTGCTGTGTCGGCGTTTAGGGTTATAGAACATTTCGATGTAATCGAAAATATCACTTCGGGCTTCTTCACGGGTTGTGTAGATCTTTCGTCGGATGCGCTCCCGCTTCAAAAG
>NZ_LQXW01000053.1:0-11827 GCF_001586765.1 Pseudomonas sp. ABFPK
TCGGGTTCGGCGTCAGTTGCTCGAAGTTGCCGCCGGTCGCACCGGTAATCGTGGTGCTGACAGTCGAGCCGTTGTTGTAGACGTCGTTCGCCGGGGTCTCGAAGTCGACGCTGCCTTGGGTCTTGCCAGCTTCCACGGTGATGGTCTGGCCGTTGGACAAGGTTACGGTCACCGGGGTCTGAGCCGGGTTGCTCAGGGTCACGGTGTAGGTAATCACGCCGCCTTCGGTCACCGACGGAGTGGCCGTCAGGGTCGCAGTGGTGGTATCGACCGAGTCGTTGATCGTGGTCTGCGCCGGGGTCGGATTCGGCGTCAGCTGTTCGAAGTTGCCGCCGGTCGCACCGGTAATCGTGGTGCTGACAGTCGAGCCGTTGTTATAGACGTCGTTCGCCGGGGTCTCGAAGTCGACACTGCCTTGGGTCTTGCCAGCTTCAACGGTGATGGTCTGGCCGTTGGACAAGGTTACGGTCACCGGGGTCTGAGCCGGGTTGCTCAGGGTCACGGTGTAGGTAATCACCCCGCCTTCGGTGACGCTTGGCGAAGCGGTCAAGGTCGCGGTGGTGGTGTCAACGGTATCGGTAACCTGAGTAACCGCTGGTGTTTGCGGCACAGTCACTATCAGCCCGCCGCCCCCGGTGGTGCCCGTTACGGTCGCCGAAATCTGGCCGCCGTCGATATACGGGGTATCGTTCGCGGGGACCACGACGTTTACACTCCCAGTGGTCTGCCCGGCCGGAATGACAATCACGGCACCGTTGGACAGGGTGACCACCAGGTTTGTGGTCGGCGCCTGGCCAACCGTAGCGGTATAAACGATTACGCCACCCGCTTCACTGATGGAAGAGGTAGCGCCCAGTACCAGGTCGGTAGCAACATTGGTATCGGTCGTCGGAGTAGTCACCTGGTTGTTGCTGGTGGTATCCAGCTGGCCAACCTCTTCGCCATCGAGCACGGCAGCAAAGCCCAGCCCATCAGTCGGAAAGCCGACGGTAGGGTCGACCCGGCCTGCGGTTTCTTCGAGCATGACAAAGCTGTGGCCACCGCCAAGTGCACCACCACCGCCCGCCGACGACGGGCCAGCCGCAGTTGCTTCAAGCTCGGTAGTCGGGTCGACACCGGCGGCGATCGCCTGTTGCAACTCTTCCACCGACGGCGCGGCCTGCGCGGTAGCCTGACTCAGGTCGGTGCTGCTGTCAGGCGCATCAGCGCTCCACTGGCTGTCTCGACCCAGGTCAAGCAAACGGCCGTCGGCCAGCTCCAAAGTAACTGCACCGCCTGGACCGGTGAGCACTTCTTCACCGGCCAGCAGGCGGTCCCCTTCAATCAGAACACGCCGAATGCCCTCTGGGGATACCGCAATAACCTGGCCAACAATACTTTTGACGATGGCTACAACGCTGCTCATTGGACTCTCCGTGTGACCCGATAGGTACTTCCCTGCCAGAGCGGCACTCGCAGACCACTTCAGGCGGAACTATGTTGATGATCTTTCGACGCTTATCGGCGTCAATATTCCGTCTATGACTTATTGGAATTGATTAAATGCCAAACTATTGACCTGCATTCTGCCATCCTAAACAATCGCCAATGTAATGTCACATTGATATTCGCATATTAACCATGTGCTTTCTGGGGACAAGTGTCATACATCACCTAAAGGCAGGCAACGCGACATATCAGAGCATCTTTCTCGGCGCTTAGGTGATGGTATCGGATGGGTCAGGACACCCTTTCATCGGCAATTGTCAAAATTCGAGCGTCAATTTACAAGTCACCTTCAGCTCGCTCAAATAATAGCTTTGTCAGAAGCACAAACCTTGCCTAAAGGGGGGCCGACGGTGACTGGAGACCGCGCAGAACCTGGGCCTTTTGACCGTTCGCGGCTCTCGGTAGCTAGTACAGTTGCACAGTAAGGGTGCCAATTTGCCGCAGATCAAAGAGATAGCGAACCACAGCGTAAATACTGCCAGCGCTAATACGAGAAAGCGTCACCGTTTGTATAGACCAGGCATGTCAGAGAACGCTTTTCTAATAGATGAATTTTGCCTAATTAGTCGCGCAAGTTCGTCAACAAATCAGCGCCTGTTTCTTGACAATGATGCAGAGCGATACCGCAACACTTCTGTCGCCAGCTGGATGGCAGGCTATGCTGAAAACTGATTCGACCTGGATGCTGACTGGATCAAAAATGAAACATCCACCACCCAGCACCGTCTGCCAGGAATGAAGACCGCAGAACTGTTTACTCAATACCGATTCAAGGCGACCATTAGCCGGTTGCCCAAGCGCCAGGGTGCCGTAGCCTCATGACCACTGCCTGGCAGCACGGGTGAGCCAGCCTGAACGGCGGCACACCCACCCCACCCACCACAAGGATGAAGAGAGCGCCGCGTGGAATCCGAAGTCAGTCGAGTCCAACTCAGCCACGATCCACGCAGTCAGCATGACGATCCCCTGCTGGATAGTCTGTTGAGCCTGTGTGTCCTGCACCAGAAACCTGCAAGCCGGGTCATGCTGACCACCGGCCTGCCGTTGCCGGCCCAGCGCCTGAGCCCCGAGTTGCTACCCCGCGCTGCCGCCAGGGCCGGTCTGCAGGGGCGCCTGCTGCAGCGTAAGCTGGAGCAGATCCCGAGCATCGCCATGCCAGCCATGTTGCTGCTCAAGGAAGGCCGCAGCGCCGTCCTGCTGGGCTGGGAGAACGAAGACACCGCACGCCTGTTGCTCAGCGAGAGCGATGGCGGCGAGGTGCATGTCAGCCGCGAAGCCCTGCAGAGCGATTACAGTGGTCGGGTATTCTTTGCCCAGCCGCAGCACAAGTTCGACGTCAACCACGGCAACCTCATCCCCCGGGCGAAGTCGTGGTTCCGCGATACCTTGCTGCGCAGCAAGTGGCTGTATATCGACGCCATCGCCGCCAGCCTGGTGATCAACCTGATCGCCCTGGCCGCGCCCCTGTTCGTGATGAACGTATATGATCGGGTGGTACCCAACCAGGCCACCTCGACCCTCTGGGTACTGGCCGTCGGTATCGCCGGCGCCTACATCTTCGACCTGATCCTCAAGGGCCTGCGCGGCTTGTGCCTGGACCTGGCTGGCAAAAAGACCGACCTGATCATTTCGGCAACGCTGTTCGAACGTATCGTCGGCATGTCGATGAAGTACCGCCCTGCGAGGGTCGGCAGCTTTGCCCAGAACATTCATGAGTTCCAGGGCCTGCGTGACTTCCTCGCTTCGCTGACCTTGACCAGCCTGATCGACCTGCCGTTCACCGTCCTTATTCTGATTGTCATCGCCATCATTGGCGGGCACCTGGTGTGGATCCCGATCATCGCCTTCCCACTGGCCTTGGGCATCGGCTACGCACTGCAACGACCACTGATGGCGACCATGGAACGGACCATGGCCCTGGCTTCGGAGCGCCAGTCCAGCCTGATCGAGACCCTTGCCGGCCTGGATGCGGTAAAGGTCAACAACGCCGAAAGCGAACGCCAGTACATGTGGGAGCAGACCCTCGGTACCCTCAGCCGCCTGGAACTGCGGGTGAAAGTGCTGTCGAGTCTGGCGATGAACATCACCCTGCTGATCCAGCAACTGGCAGGCGTGGCAATGATCTGCGTCGGCGTATACCTGATCATCGACGGCAACCTGAGCATGGGCGGCCTGGTAGCCTGCTACATGCTCAGCGGCCGCGCCCTCGGGCCGCTGGGCCAGCTCAACGGCCTGCTCGCCCGCTATCAGCAAGCCAAGGTGACCATGGTCTCCACCGACCACATGATGGAACTACCGCAAGAGCGCAACTTCGAAGAACGCCCGCTGAGCCGCAAGGTGCTGCAGGGCAGCGTCGAGTTCCGCGGGGTCGATTTCACCTATCCGAACCAACAGAACCAGGCCCTGAAGAACATCAACCTCACCATCCGCCCCGGCGAGAAGGTGGGCATTATCGGCCGCAGTGGCTCGGGCAAGAGCTCGTTGGCCAAGCTCATCGTCGGCCTGTACGAAGCCGACGGCGGCTCGCTGCTGGTCGACGGCGTGGACATTCGCCAGATCGACGTCAGCGAACTGCGCCACAACATCGGCTACGTGCCGCAAGACATTCAGCTGCTGGCCGGTACCCTGCGCGATAACCTGGTCAGCGGGGCCCGCTACATCGAGGATGAGTTGATCCTGCAGGCTGCTGAACTGGCAGGCGTACATGAATTCGCCCGGTTGCACCCGGACGGCTACGAGCTGCAGGTGGGTGAGCGCGGGCAGAACCTGTCCGGCGGCCAGCGACAGAACGTCGCCCTGGGCCGTGCGCTGTTGCTCAACCCGCAGATCCTGCTGCTGGACGAACCGACCAGCGCCATGGACAACACCGGCGAAGAACGCCTCAAGCAGCGGCTGCAGGCGGTAGTGGAAGGCAAGACGATGCTACTGGTCACTCACCGTGCCTCGCTGCTGTCACTGGTGGACCGACTGATCGTGATCGATCGCGGGCAGATTGTCGCCGACGGCCCGAAAGCCGCGGTCATGGATGCGCTGAAGAAGGGGCAGATCAGTGTTGCATAAGCTGGATGTAGGGCAATTCAAGGAAGGCCTGCGGCGCTATTTCAAAGGGTCCGATTCACTGGGCGGGCAGCCGCTGCCAGAGGTCAACAAGGCCCTGATCGAGGATGCGCCGCGAGTCGTGCGGCTGACCATCTGGGGCGTGATCCTGTTCTTCGTGTTCCTGATCGTGTGGGCCAGCGTCGCGCCCATCGACGAAGTTACGCGGGGTGAAGGCAAGGCCATTCCGTCGTCCAAGGTGCAGAAGATTCAGAACCTGGAGGGGGGCATCGTCGCCGAGATCTTCGCCAAGGAAGGGCAGATCGTCGAAGTGGGCCAGCCATTGCTGCGCCTGGATGAAACCCGATTCGCCTCCAACGTGGGTGAAACCGAGGCCGACCGCCTGGCCATGGCTTTGCGCGTCGAGCGCTTGAGTGCCGAAGTGGGCGATACCCCGTTGAAGATCGATGAGGAACTGCGCAAGGCCGCGCCAAGCCAGGCAGCAAGCGAAGAGTCGCTGTACCAGAGCCGGCGCCAGCAACTGCAGGACGAGATTGGTGGCTTGCAGCAACAACTGGTCCAGCGCCAGCAGGAACTGCGCGAGTTCAGTTCAAAGCGCGCCCAGTATGCCAACAGCCTGGAACTGTTGCGTAAAGAGATCAGCATGTCCGAGCCACTGGTGGCAACCGGCGCAATCTCGCAGGTTGAAGTGCTGCGCCTGCGTCGTGCCGAGGTGGAGAACCGCGGTCAGCTGGACTCCACAGCGCTGGCTATCCCGCGTGCCGAGGCGGCCATTCGCGAGGTGCAAAGCAAGATCGAAGAGACCCGTGGCAAATTCCGCAGCGAAGCGCTGACCCAGCTGAACGAAGCGCGCACAGAGCTGAACAAAGCCACGGCGACCAGCAAGGCGCTGGATGATCGCGTGCACCGCACCATGGTTACTTCGCCGGTACGCGGTATCGTCAAGCAACTGCTGGTGAATACCATTGGCGGGGTGATCCAGCCGGGCAGCGATATCATAGAAATCGTGCCGCTGGACGACTCACTGGTCATCGAGGCGAAGATCCTGCCCAAGGACATCGCCTTCCTGCACCCTGGTCAGGAAGCGACGGTCAAGTTCACGGCCTATGACTACACCATCTACGGTGGGCTGAAGGCCAAGCTGGAGCAGATCGGTGCCGACACCATCACCGATGAAGACAAGAAGACCACCTATTACCTGATAAAGCTGCGCACCGACCGCAGCCACCTGGGCACTGACGAGAAGCCGCTGCTGATCATTCCGGGGATGGTGGCGACGGTCGATATCATGACTGGCAAGAAGACCATCATGAGCTACCTGCTCAAGCCGATCATGAAGGCGCGTTCGGAGGCGTTGCGCGAGCGTTAAAAAGCACACTCATCGCCGCGACCCACACTGTGGGAGCGGCCTTGTGTCGCGAAAGGGCCGCAACGCGGCCCCAGGCAGCAGTAGCACTGCAATCACCGGGGGCTGCTGCGCAGCCCTTTCGCGACGCAAGACCGCTCCCACATGTACAGCGCCAGGCTCCGGAAAGCTGATCAACCGGCTAACACGAAACCGGTCAGCGCCAGGGTGCAGGCTCACCAACCAACTGCCCCTGAATCCCGCCTACACCCATCTCCCGCAACACCAACCGCTCACCTTCCGTCTCGACTCGCTCGGCAATCAGCGGCAGGTCGATACTGTGTGCGGCACGCTGGACCGCTTCGATGAACAGCCGCTTGTGCTGCTCTTGGTCAATGTTGCGGATGTAGCTGCCATCGATCTTCAGGTATGCCAGGCCCAGGTGCGCCAGGTTGCCGATCATGCTGAAACGCCCACCAAAGCGTTGCAGCGCCAAGCCGAAGCCAAGCGCGTGCAGGCGCCGGGTGAGTTGTTCCAGAACCGCCTGCTCAGGCAACTGTTCCTCGCCAATTTCGAAAACCAGCCGCGGGCCAAGCGCCGTGTTCTGGCCCAGAAGCTCGAAGACACGCTGGAGGGCCTTGGGGTCGGCCAGGGTGGCGGCGGACAGGTTCAGCGCCAACACCTGTTCATGCCCTCGAAGGTGCGCCAGCACCTTCTCCAACACCAGCACATCAAGCCGCGGCATCCAGCCGAAGCGCTCCAGCCAGGGCAGGAAGCGGCCTGCCGGCAGCGCCTCGCCCTGGCCATCCTGCAAACGCGAAATCACCTTGTGGTGCAGTACCCGTTGTACAGAAGCGCAATCTACGACTGGCTGGAAGAACAGTTCGAATTGCCCATTATTGAATGCCTGGTCCAGCCGCTCATGCCAGACATGCTGACTATCCGCAGCAACTGCGGCCACACCTTGTTCAAGGCATACCCAACCCGGTGTTGGCTGGTTCTCGGCGCGTGCCAGCGCCTCGTCGGCAAGCTTCAGCAATGCCTGTGGTGAATCACCGGGGCTGAACGGCGCCAGGCCGATACAGGCCACCGGGTCTACATCACTAGCGCCTGTTTCGTGCAGGCTGTGCAGCGTTGCTTCCAAGGCCTGGGCAAGCTGTACCGCCTCTTCATGCACCATGCCCGGCGCCAACACGGCGAACTCGCCCCCGCGGCTGCGGGAAATCAGGTCGTTGGTTTCCGGGTAGCTGGCACAGGTGCGACGCAACTGCTCACCCACAGCCTGGAGCAACTGGTCGGTACGCTGGCCGCCAAGACGGGCGTTCAACCCCGCCAGCCCCTGGACCCGCAGCAACAGCAGGTAGCCGGCGCGCGCTTCTTCCAGGTTGCTCACCCGGGTGTTCAACTGCATCTCGAAATAACGGCGGTTGGAGAGCCCGGTCAGGCTGTCCTGGTAGGACTCGGCACGCAGCCGCTCACTGCGCTCGGCCTGCTCGGTGAACAGTGCCTTGAGCTTCTCGACCATCTGGTTCATCGCCTGCACTACCCGACGCAGCTCCGGTGTGCGCGGCAACTCAGGCAGGCTGAGGAATTCGCGGCGGGCAATGGCGTGGGACTGCTCGACCATGTAATCCAGCGGCCGTAACTGGCGACGCAGGAGCAAGGCGCCGAGTACGGCGCTGGCCGCGCCACACAGCAGCAGCCAACCCAGGCTGCCCAGGGCGCTTTGCCAGAGCTTGGCAATGGCGAACATCGGGTGGCTGATCACCTCAACACGCGCAGCCTGCTGCCAGCCACGGCTGACGATGGCGTCGCCGCCGGCAGCTTCCAGGCCGATCAGGCCCACGAACCAGCGCGGTACACCGCCGGGGTCCGGCTCGGCGTGGCGCTCTACCAGCACGGCATTGGAGCCTAGGTCGACAACCTTGATGCTTGAGTAGTAACCACTGTCGAAGATCGAACTGACCATCAGCTCGACCATCGCCGGATCATCAATATTCGGCGTCAGCGACAGCGCCAGCGCTGTCGCCGCATCCTGGGCGTGCGAGCGCAACTGGTTGACGTACTGGCTGCGCGAGCTTTCCAGGCTGACCATGAAACTGCCACTGAAGGCGACCACCAGGAACAGGCAAATGGCCAACAGCAATTGTTTGAACAGTGACATCTGTGCTCCTTCAGTAAACCGGCTCGGCCGGGAACCCTTCGGCCTGCATTTTCTTCAGCAAATCCTGCCAGCGTGACAGCCGCTTGGTATCGCCGACCTTCTTGTTGCCTGCGGCGCCCGTCAGCCACAAACCCTCACCATTGAAGGCGTACACCGGCAGCAGGTCGGTACGCTGGCTTGCCGGCTTGATGGCATCCATTAGGCTGTCGAGTACCAATGGTTGAGCCTGTGGGCTTGAATAATAGGTCAGGACCATGTGCGCCCGGTTCTGCCGCAGCGCCTTTACGTAGGTAATGCGCAGCTTTTCACTGGGAATACCCATGCGCCGCAGGCTGAAATACTTGGCGATGGCGTAGTCCTCGCAGTCTCCTGCACCCTTGATCAGCGCCTGCACCGGCGTGGCCCAATAGTCGACCTCGTGCCACAGGTCGATGTCCTCTACATAGCGCAATTGCTGGTTGAAGAAGCGGTTGACCACCTGCAATCGCTCAAGCTCCGTACCCTGCTTCTGCGTAGCCATCAGGCTCTGCCAGGCATCGATACGGCCCTGCCCGGCGCCCAAGGGGCCATACAGGGCCTGCGACTTGCGGCTGATCTGGGAAAAGTCCCAATCCGCGTGCAGCCCGCCCAGCAGCAGGCTGCCCAGCAGCGCAGCAAGGCCGACACGTTGCACAACGGTTTTGAGCATCCAGGATATCGCCACTGCCAAGCCCTGTTCAGGCCAGTCGAAAGCAGCGATGGTGCGGCCTGCAACGGCAAAAGACAATGGCATCCTGCGATCATGCACCCGCCGGTCAGTCGACCTACACTTTCTGGTTATAGCCTTGTGTGGGCTGCTTCCTTTGCCCTTCGACTTCATCCACCATAGCCGCGCTTTTGGGGGCGCCTGCTCCATTAGGTATACAGGTTTGACACCCCCAAGAGCTGTTACTAGCTTCATTGGATCCAACTTTAGTCATCGTTGAGGCAGACGTCGCGTGGCCGAGAAAATCAAATTGAGCAATGTGCTGGCCAGCGAGCAGCTGTTGCCGCACCAGGCCCGTGGCGTGATCGAAGAACGCCTGCGTAGTGCCATTCTTGATGGCCGTTTGCCCCCTGGTACTGCCATCCGCCAACAAGAGCTCGCTACCTTGTTCGGTGTAAGCCGCATGCCCGTTCGCGAAGCCCTGCGCCAGCTCGAAGCGCAATCACTGCTGAAAGTGGAAATGCACAAGGGCGCGGTTGTTGCACCGCTGATCGGCGAGGATGCGGTGGACACCTATGCCCTGCGCGTGCTGCTTGAGACCGAGGCACTGCGCCAGTCCATTCCGCTGCTCAATGCCAACGACATCGCCAGTGCCCGCGGGTATATCCAGCAACTGGAAAACGAAACCCGTCACGCCGAAATCGGCCGCCTCAATCGACTGTTCCACATGTCGCTGTACAGCAAGGCGCCGAACAAGAAGCTGCTGCGCCTGATCGAGGACGAATTGAACGAGGAAGAGCGCTTCCTGCGGTTTCATCTTTCGTCCATGGGCCTGGGCAAGCTCACCCAGGACGATCACAACGCACTGGCGGATGCGGCTGGCGACAAGCTGGTGGATGAAGCAGTAACGGTGCTGGAACGGCACCTGAATAACGCATCGCGGGTAATCCGCAAGTACCTGGATACACAACGGAGCCGCTAGCGAGCAGTGACTGCATCAAGGTGCGGTCGAATAGGTTGCAAATTGATCTGCCCTTGTCAACAATGAGACTAATTATCATTCATGTCCATTGGTGGCAGCGCCCTCCCATGCCCAGCAACGATTCCGTGCAAACGCTCTACAGTGACCACCACGGTTGGTTGCATGCCTGGCTACGCAGCAAGCTGGGCAACGCCGCCGATGCCGCAGACCTGGCTCAGGACACCTTCGTACGCCTGTTGCAACGTCGCGAACATCTGCAACTGAACACACCCCGGGCTTTCCTGAGAACGGTTGCGCGTGGGCTCGTGATCGACCACTGGCGGCGCGAGGAACTGCACAGGGCCTATCTCGAGGCGCTGGCACAGTTGCCGGAAGCGCAGGCCCCTTCGGCCGAAACCCGTGAGCTGCTGCTGGAATTGCTGGAGCGCATCGCGCGCATGCTCGAAGGTCTCAAGCCCAAAGTACGTCGTGCATTCCTGCTTGCCCAATGCGAGGGGCTGAAGCACCAGGCGATCGCCGACCAGATGGGGATCTCGGTGCGTACCGTGGAGCGCTATATCGCCGACGCGCTCTACCATTGCTACTTGCTGCGCTACGCCGACGAGTGTTGACGCAATGACCGCTTCACAGCCCGGCGCTACAGCAGTCAAGCAGGCCATCCAGTTGATGCTGAGGCTGCGCGAGAGCGGGCATGCCCCTGCCCTGCAACAAGAGTGCAGGCAATGGCGCACTGCCCACCACGAACACGAGCAGGCTTGGCAACGAGTAATTCACCTGCATCAGGACCTCGACCTGCGTGCCATACCCGTTGCCGGGCTGGCTTTGCAAACCCTGGAGACCAGCCAGCGCCGCCTGCATCGTCGGCAGGCGCTGAAACTGCTTGGCGGCGTTGCCATGGTAGGGACGGCGGCATGGCTGGGAAAAGACCTCGATGCGGTCAACGCCTGGACATCAGACTACGCCACCGGCACGGGCGAACGACGCAGCTTTGCGCTTCCCGATGGCTCGCAGATGCAGCTCAACACCCGCAGTACCGTCGACCTGGCCTTCAATGACCAGCAGCGCCTGGTCCGCCTGAAGCAGGGGGAATTGATGATTGCCTGCAACCCGCAGCGTTCCTTGCTTGTAGAAACTCGTGACGCGTTACTGGAAGGGTTCGAAGGACGCTTTGTGGCGCGTCAGGACAGCGACTGCACGCAGGTCAGTGTCAGCCATGGCAGGGTGGCGATACACCGGCCTGACAATGGCCAGCTGCAATGGATCGAAAGCGGCCAGAACTGGTGCTTGGATGCGCAAGGTACACACTGGCTCGAGCAGGTGGACATGGATGCGATGGCCTGGACCGAGGGCCTGATCGTCACCCGGGACATGCGCCTGTTCGACTTCCTCTCTCAGGTCAGCCGTTATCGCCATGGTTACCTGGGCTGCAGCGACGATATTGCCGATTTGCGCCTGTCGGGTGTATTCCGCCTCGAAGACCCGGAGCAACTGCTGCAACTGCTGCCACGGACGCTGCCCGTGCGGCTTCGCCAACGTACACGCTGGTGGGTTCGCGTGGAGGGGTTGGCCTGATCTGACGGGGGCTGTTGCGTTCAGGGCTGCTATGCATGCAGCCCATCGCCGGCAAGCCAGCTCCCACAGGGATCGCACAAGGCCTGAGGGCTATGCGATCCCTGTGGGAGCTGGCTTGCCGGCGATGGGGCGCATAGCGACCCCAACAACTTTTTTGACGGGTTTTGAATGCCGGTCCGGCTAGGACAGTAAGCGACACCTCCTGCCCTCACACTTCAACGGACCCCCTCATGCCTACCGCTCCCGCGCATATGCGCATGTTTACCGCGAATGATTTTCGATCTGTCTTGCACTCAGTATATTTACGCAAAGCAGTCCGGGCTGCCCTGTTTGGCACCTCCTTGGGCCTGACAGCCGTCACACCACTGTCCATAGCAGCAGAAACGGCCCAGGTAAGCCACCACTACTGCGGATTCCACGCCATCCGGCCACCCAGTCCGCTCTCATCTGGCCAGGCATTCCACGGCCATCTGGCCACCTGTTCCACGGCCATCCGGCCGGGCAGTCGGAGCGCAGCGACGCAGGGGGGGCATT
>NZ_LQXW01000054.1:0-8235 GCF_001586765.1 Pseudomonas sp. ABFPK
AACACGGAGAACCGGTCGAAAAAGCTCTCCGTACATGATTTTTCGGTCACTTTTCGTCCAATGACGCTGTAGGTGCCTGGAAAATTGCAACTTGCCGCGGCTGCACGACAAGTTGATCGGAGCATCCCTAGAGTTGCTCGCCAGGATTTGATGATTCGAAGCGCGACCTTCAGACCGACCGAACACTGCTCCCCGGTAAGGCACTGACTGATGACCATGGCCTCAACTCCTACACTTTTTCTTAGCTTACTGCTGAACATGCACCCGATCAAAGTCACGGACTCATGTGCAGAATAGAAAGTGCTCAACTCACGATTTTTAGTTACGCCTTGTCTGGCTTATTGCGGTAGTACGCATTACCACCGAGGACCACATTAAAACCTGGAGGTCCCTGCCAGTCTCGAAATACACCCGTCGACTTGAGTAAGGCCTCAGGATCTACTCCATTCTTTCCGAAAGCATCTAAATCCCATTCAAATAAACTGACGATCGCTTGAAAAGCTGAAAAAGGGACGGTAGAGACAGCTCTAAGACTTCCGCCGCCTATTGGAAGCTTAAGTTTCGTCATATCGTCAATGGCACAAATTATCCTCCTGAGTCGAAAGTGCCAAACAGATTCAAGCAGCGATTCGGCCTGCTGAGCGGCAAGAGGAAATCTGCGCTTACGTATTAGTGCATCCCCCGGCAATGAAACAGGAAGTAGTTTTTGCAGATTACTAAAATTGACGCGCTTCTGGCCCCTGGAAATTTGATACATGTCCTCCGCCCCCTTCAACAGGATGGCGACAAATGCGCTGTCTCGGGAATCAGTGGCATCCTCGGCCTCAGTGGGTGCTGGGGTTGGCGTGGTGAGCTTGCGCAGCAGCCAAGGTTTATCGTTCTCGTAAAGCCACTTGGTGGCCTTATAGGCGTTGCTCCAGAGGTACTCCAGGCTTGCATGCCCTCGAATTGCCAGCAGGGTTTCGACTTTCTGACGGAACTGCGCCTCTTTGCCGGGTTTTGGCTTTTCATCCAGAGCACGTAGCCTGACACCTGCCACACCCTGAAGAATATGCTCCTTCTTCAGCGCATGCTCAAACTCTTCAGCGCTACCAAACAGGTGCTGCGCAATGATCAAATGCCGAGAAAGGGGCATGTCCACCTGATCTTTGTGCTGAGTAAACCTTATCCACTGGTTGTATTTCCCTGCTGCATAGGCATTATCCATCTGCGAAAGGGATTCATCACCATATTTATCACGAATACTGTCGAACAGCTTCGCGGTGCCTGTAAACTTTCCATGTACGAACCCTCGTTTCTTGCACTGCCTAATATACGTCGAACAAAGAGTCTCACTGCTTTGCGGTGGGATATTGCGCTGGAGGAGTTCATGTGCAAACTCTGCAAATTTCCTTTCGTGATGAGCGCCCTTGCTCACAACCGCCGGACTGAGCACGCTCCAACCGCATACACAGGGCTCTGAGAGAACCGGCAGCAACCGAAGCTTTCGGAAGAACGGCAGGGAGCATTTCGGGCATGCATGCATCAGGGAATCGCCATGACGCCAGCAGACGTACACACCTGGCAAATGGTGTGACCGATGCCAATACGCATACCCCAACTCAAGAAAGTCCTGCTCTACGCACGAGCGGCAAAGCTTTGCCTTGCCATGGACCGTTATCTCTCGGCGAGGAACGCGGGCAACCCCAGAGAAACTGAGCCCTGGATTGCCGGCTTCCGCTCCTTGGCTTACGCCCAGAAACGGCCTATAGGCGGGAAAGGTAGTATTCGTGCTGACGAGATCATCCAGATTCCTCGCCGTTTCACCAGGCAATCTGGCAGCGAGCACGTCAATTTGCTTGGGTAACATGCCTACGTTGAAAGGCTCCGAGCCAAACAGATCGCGGAAAGTCTCCCTAGCGGTTCTGTTACCTGAAAGGAAGTGATAGCGCGTGATGCGGGAATGCAGCATCTCGTCCGGCATAGACATAGGAAAAAACAGAAGATCAGACATCAGTTACCGACTTACAAGGTAGGGCTCGGAAAGGACGCACATCCAGTGATCGGCCTACTTGTAACACACTCAATCCTGTATCAGGGTCAGGACTTTTGAAAATTTACACAAAGAATGACGGCATATAGCCACTACACTTTCACATTTCCTCAACAGATATCTCATCATATATCTATCCGATACTGATCACGTATACATCAGGTATTCCGGGGGCTGGAGGGTGATCCAGCACGTTAGAATACCCTCACACTTTCTCGCAAAAAGTACGCTTCCATAAACGTCCAATTTTCTCCATCTGGCCAGGTCAATTTCCGGCCGGTTTGACGAATGCGAGGGCGGTGGCCACGTCACTTGGTGACGGCCGCTGACGCGCAGCAGCGCCGCCGGCGTCTGGTCTCTCATCCTTCGGTGCCGGCCAACGTGTACCAAAGCCGCGTACCAGGTATCGGTTGGTGCGGTCGAACTCATACTCGCTGTGAAACTCACCTGGGCGGAACGAGACCAGCCGTATGTCATAGAGCCGCGTGACAGCATCACCGATCGGACTTACAAACATGTAATTCCCGGATCACGTGGATGACAGCTCCCAGTCGGTAAGCTTCACTCATGTCTTCATGGAGTAACAGAAATGAACACCGCTAAAAGCATTGCCGCCCTCATGCTCGTAATCGTCTCCTCATCCGCTTTAGCTGAAGGAGGATCTGATCGCTTACACGGAAAGATGATTCAGGCAAATGAGCAAGCAATGCGTGCCTACGCCGCTGCCAATGGAAAAAAACCACCTGAAGTGATCCATTATCGCTACGGAATGAAACTGGATGTGGCGAGAGTTATCAGTATGACTTCGCTCAAAGGTAGCTGCGACGTGATGCCGACACAGATGAATTACGAGGACTCAACAGGTGAGTTGAAAATCCTCGAATATCGCTCTGCTGGAATTAACTGTAGAGGTCAAAACTGACCGAAGGGACAGGGTAAGTCTTGGAGTCCATCGCCTTGGCTTTGCTTTCAGCGACGGGAGGTTGGGCATTTTGCGTTTGAGCTACTCGGTACGATTCCATCGAATTATTCCTGGCCACTTCCATGCGTGCGAAAGTCCGGTCACCACCGCCTTCAGCCATAGCCAAAGAAGAGACGGTCAGAGCCGCGATGACGAACAAGGTTTTGATAGGGTTCATTTGGGGGACCTCGGATGATTATTGGTAACCCCTGAATCCACATCAATCGTTGACTCTTGGGGGGTGAGCTTGAGGCTCAATAGGACTATAAGACTCATCCCCTGTCAGGAAGCTTAGGCCAATATTACAGTTGTGTCAGGTTGCGATATTTCTCTTGACATACAGAGTGATTAGTCCGTAAGGTCTAAGCTATCCAACGACACATAACCTCCATCCACCATCTAAAATTTACCTGTGCGGTGTTGTAAGTTTCCGGTCACTGCACGATGGCGTGGCGTTTTTTGAGTTTTCGCTGAAATCATACCTCGACTCGGACGCACTACGTTAAGCACTTGAGTGTTCGATAGGTGGGAATTAAATGGCAGCGTAACTATAGGTGGCCACCGGTGAGTATCAATTTTGAAAAAGCGCTTGGCTCCGCAGAAAGAGCATTACTTTTTCGCAGCCAACGAGCTGAGGTACTTAGCAATAATATCGCTAATGCCGACACTCCTAACTTTAAGGCCAGAGACTTGGACTTTTCTGCTGTACTGGCTAGCCAAACAAAAGGAGGTTTGGCTACTCCGTTCTCTTTAAAAACAACAAACCCAAAACATATTGCCGTAAACGAATTAGTAAGTGATATTCACGGCGGTGCTTTGCTTTACAGTACGCCGAACCAACCTTCCATTGATCAAAATACTGTGGATCAACAGGTCGAGGTCGCAAAGTATACGGAAAATGAAATTCATTTCGAAACCGCCTTTACTAGATTAAATGGAGCATTTAAGGGGCTACTTAAAGCTCTGCGAGGTGAATAATAAACTTTACCCAGCGAGGGAATCAGCGCCTCAGGCGCTGATTTGGGAAGGGAAACCGAGTGCTTCGACAGTTTTACGGACCTGCTCTGGTTTTTCGCTGCTTTCAACGCTTACCTTACCTGCCGCGCGATCCACGGAAATCATAGCCTCGCTGTCCAGTGACTGAATTGCTTTGGTGATTTTGCTGACGCAGCTACCGCAACCAATGCCTGATAAGTTTAAGACGAACATGGTTATTCCTCTTGTGCTGAGCGGTCTATTTTCACCGCAACAACAGGATCAACGTTGACACGACGGTAAGGTCAAGAGTTATGTATAGCGGGCTGCGAGCATCGGTTACGCTCAATCAATTCGGGTATTCCTCAGCCTCAAAGCATTGAAAACTACAGACGCAGAACTGACGCTCATGGCTAACGCAGCAATCATTGGAGACAGAAGGTGCCCCGTCAGTGGATAGAGCAGGCCTGCGGCGAGGGGAATACCCATTGAGTTGTAAAGGAAGGCGAACCCCAAGTTTTGCCGCATGTTTTTTACCGTTGCAACCGAAAGTGCCCGTGCCCGTAAAATCCCCATCAGGTCGCCTTTTACCAGCGTGAGCTGCGCGCTATTCATCGCGACGTCAGTCCCTGTACCCATGGCAATGCCCACATCTGCTCGCGCCAAGGCCGGTGCGTCGTTGATACCGTCGCCGGCCATGGCAACCTTTCGACCGGATTGCTGGAGGTCCGCCACCAGGCGCTCTTTGTCCTGAGGTTTCACTTCACCATGAACCTCTTCAATACCCATCTCCTTGGCGACAGCACGTGCGGTGGTGAGCCCGTCTCCCGTGGCCATGATGATTTTTACGTTATCAGCCTTAAGCTTGGTGACTGCTTCTTTAGAGGTCGGTTTTATCGGGTCTGAGACCGCCAGTAATCCTGCCAAGACCCCGTCAACTGCTAGATAGATGATGCTGATGCCTTCAAGGCGCAACAACTCTGCACGGTCTTGTAAGACCTTTGTGCTCACGCCGGCAGCTTCCATCAGTGCAGTGTTGCCCAGCTGTACTTTCTTGCCATCAACGAGGCCACTGACTCCGATCCCCGATCCGGACTCAAACGATTCAGGCTTGGTGAGCGCAACATTTTCAGTTCGGGCGTGATCGACGATGGCATGAGCTAAAGGATGTTCGCTGCCTTGATCAAGGCTAGCGGCCAGTTGAAGCACATCGTGTGAGTTGAAATCGGGTGTGGCCTCCACACTGTGAAATACCGGCCGTCCCTCTGTCAGGGTCCCCGTTTTATCGACAATCAGTGTGTCGATCTTGCAAAGGTTTTCAATGGCACTGGCATCCCTGAACAGCACACCCATACTGGCGGCTTTACCTGTCGAAACCATGATCGACATGGGCGTTGCGAGACCCAGTGCACAGGGGCAAGCGATGATAAGTACGGCAACAGCGTTTATCAGGCCGAAGACCCAGCTGGGTTCCGGACCGAATAGCCCCCAGCCTAAGAGTGTCAGCAACGCAATCGCGATAACCCCCATCACAAAGTAGCCGGCAATCGAGTCGGCCATTCGTTGCATTGGCGCCTTGGAGCGTTGGGCTAGAGCGACCATTTGTACTATCTGCGACAGCATGGTGTCGGCGCCGACCTTTTGCGCCTTCATCACCAAGCTTCCATGAGTATTAAGCGTGGCGCCGATCAAACTATCCCCTGCTCTTTTCATTACCGGCACAGGTTCACCAGTGAGCATGGATTCATCCACCGCACTTTCTCCCTCGAGTACAGAGCCATCAACTGGCACTTTTTCACCAGGTCTGACCCGCAAATGGTCTCCCAAGTGAACATGGGTAAGAGGAATGTCTTCCTCCTGACCATCAGCGTTGATCTTGCGTGCAGTTTTGGGAGAAAGGCCTAGAAGGGACTTAATGGCGGCGGAGGTTTGTGAACGTGCTTTGAGCTCAAGAATTTGCCCAAGCAAGGTGAGCGAGATGATGACCGCAGCGGCTTCGAAGTAGACGCCGATGCGTCCATCTTGCATGAAGGTGGTGGGAAAACTTTGGGGAAATAGGGTTGCCGCGATGCTGTAAAGATACGCTGCGGCAGTACCCAAACCTATCAGTGTCCACATATTTGGACTGCGATTTCTAACAGCTGCTATGGCCCTTACAAAAAAGGGCCAACCTGCCCATAAGGTGACCGGCGTCGCAAGAGCAAACTCGATCCAGTTTTGAACCGAACCATGGAAGAGTTGTAATGAATGGCCCGCCATGGCTAGAACGGTCACTATCACGGTTAAAGGCAGAGACCACCAAAAGCGGCGCGTGAAATCACGGAGCTCGGTTTTGTCAACGTCATCAAGCGCGGGCATGACCGGCTCTAATGTCATGCCACATTTAGGGCAATTGCCGGGCCCTGGCTGTCTTATTTCCGGGTGCATAGGACAGGTAAACTCAGTGGCTACCTGTAGCGCGGGCTCTATAGCGGCGCTGCTGGGTTCAGCGCTGGGATGATTACCAATGTAGCGTTCTGGATCTGCCCGAAATTTCTCTTGGCATTTCTGGCTACAAAATTGATACGTCTGTCCTTGGTAAGACTCGCCAAATTTACTTGGAGGTGTAACCGCCATACCGCACACCGGGTCACGTAGATCACCGTCATGGGGCGAGGCAGCGTGGGCGGGACCGTGATCGTGGTGGCTCGGTGTAGTGGGCATAGCTATTTCTCTTCCTTGTTGGTTCCTGCCTGATCGCCATGGGCATGTCCGCCATGTCCATGCCCAAAAAAATGCATCAATGGACAGATCAACAGGATGAGGTAGGGCAAATACGGATAAACGTGGGTGAAATGTTCCCGCACCCCGTAAAAGGCACCGATCGCAACGAGCATGATCAGTACAACGCCTGTTTTGCGCCTCCAAAATGGTGGGGAGGTGCCTCCAGCCGGATGCTGATGGTTATCCATGATCTAGACCCGTTTGTGAGCGTGTTGCTCTGATCTCTGCCTCAGAGCATAGCGAACTCTTGCGTCGACGCGGTTTTAACGGTCGGTTCAGGCTTACTTCAAGTCAAATTGACCGACCATCCCCGACTGGTAATGACCTGGCACGTTGCAGGCAAATTGAAGTCCAGTTGTGTTGTTGAAGGTCCAGATCAACTCCTTGGTTGCCCCTGGCTCGATCAGCACGCTATTCGGGTCGTTGTGTTCCATTCCAACCATCTTCATGCCTCCCATGCTATGGCCCATATTGCCCGACATTTTTCCAGTTCCGGTGGGTGTAAGCGTTCCATTCTGGAACATGCTCGCCATTTCTTTTTGGTGCGCCGCGTGAGCAGCGGCTTGGCCGATATTGAACTCGTGCAGCAACGCCCCTTTGTTGTGAAGTACAAAGCGAACCGTTTCACCGGGCTTTACGTCGACGCTTTTAGTTTTGAAGAAAATATCACCCATCTCCACATCAACCGTGCGAGTGACCTCTGAGGCGACTCCAGGCTGACCGATATCCTCTTTCCCATGACCTACGCTGGCCATCGCCGTAGCGCCGAGGAGTAGGGTGATTGCCGCAATAACTGGACTAATGAGCTTAGTTTTCATGGTGACCTCGAGAGCAAGTGGAAAACACTAGCTATGCTAAAGGGATAGAGCTGCCCGTTAACTGACTTGAACACTACATTTCTGTCAGTTTTCCTGAGAAAACACGGCGCCCAGATGACGCCGTGTCTAGCGGAGCGTTTCAAAGAGCCCCGTCGGAGGTATTCGGTTACTGATGGTTCTCAGAAAGCATCAGTTTGTGCTCGCGCTGCATTTGGTTCAAAACGTCATCAACCATGGCGTCGTGTTTTTCCATCCAGGCGAGGTGCTGCTGAGGTGACATTGATGCGTTTGGGTGATCTTGATGGAGCTGGCTCATGATTTCGCCCAGCATTTTCATATGCTCGGCCATGTGTACATGGCGCTGTCCTTCAGGGGCTTTTTCAGTTTGTACCAAGGTTGCTTCTGCTTTGTCGCGCAGGCTCTCCATACGCTCCGCGATCCGGTCTGCGCCACCTTCAGCCAACGCAAAAGACGAGACAAATATCGAGCTCACAAAGAAAAGGACTTTTAGGCGATTCATAGGACAGCTCCTTATGGATTTACTTTCCGGCTCCCTTAGGGATGCTCCGATCAACTTGTCGTGCAGCCGCGGCAAGTTGCAATTTTCCAGGCACCTACAGCGTCATTGGACGAAAAGTGACCGAAAAATCATGTACGGAGAGCTTTTTCGACCGGTTCTCCGTGTT
>NZ_LQXW01000055.1:0-7386 GCF_001586765.1 Pseudomonas sp. ABFPK
CCCGGTTGAGTGGCCGGATGACCGTGGAATCAGTGGTCGGATACGCGTGGAATGGGTGGCCGGATCACCGTGGAATCGGTGGTCAGATGCTTATGGAATGGGTGGCCAGATGACCGTGGAATCCGCAGCGTTTGTCGACCATTAACTTGCTGAAGCCGGCTGGAATAGGAATCCACCAACCATTGGGCTCCCCACCGGCCTCAAGAACAAGAACGCGATGCTTACCCGAAGCGGTTAGCCGATTTGCGAGGATGCAACCGGCAGTTCCTCCGCCAACGATGACGTAATCATAACTGCTCATTTTTGGACTCGGTTTTGTTGTTGTGTTTGGGTGTCGATACCCATTGCCTGGGCCATGTATTCGATTTGGCACTTGAGCATTGGGCGCCCGAAATGGATCTTGCAACCCAGCTTCTCGGCATACTTAAGAAGCGAGGTGTACTCAGGTTGCATGATGATCTCTGCAACGATTTGGTCTGCAGTCAAGCTCTCAACGTTCAGGGGGTAGGGATCATTTTCGTTGAGTCCCATAGACGTAGCGTTGATCACGAGTTCATGACCGGATGCGTCAGGCGAGCCAACGCGAAAGTCTACGGTCGGGAAAATCTCGCGAAGTCGCAACACCAGTAGCTCGGCCTTCGAGCGGGTACGGTTTGCAATCGTGAGTTGTTTGATCCCATTTTCCGCCAGCGAGAACGCGATCGCATTCGCAGCACCTCCGGCACCCGCCAGATAGGCCGTTTTACCCTCGGGATTGATCCCGGCGTTGCGCAGCCCCGCGACGAAACCCACTCCGTCCAGGATGTCGCCATGTAGGCCGTTATTAGTTCGCCTGACGACGTTGGCAGCTCCCACCATTTTGGCGGCAGGAGATAACGTATCGCATAGCTCAATGATCGAGCTTTTGTGCGGGACGGTGACAATAAAACCGTCCAAGCTCTCAATTCCGCGAAGCCCTGCTACGACGCTCGCCAAGTTCTCAGGCCTTACGTGGAAGGGAACCATGATCTGATCCAAGCCGAGCTCGGTCATCAGATTGTTCATGTCCTCCGGTGTTTTTACGTGATGGATTGGGTCTGCCAGGATCGCAAGGACACGAGTTTTACCGGTGACCGGACACAGAGTATTAGTCATCGCAATCACGCCTGGGTGTAGGTGGTCTTTATTGAGGTGTAAAACTCGCGGGCATAAGCACCTTGCTCGCGTGCGCCGTAGCTGGAGCCTTTGCGGCCACCAAAGGGTGCGTGGTAGTCCACGCCTGCAGTCGGAACGTTCACCATGACCATGCCAGCGGTGGAGCGTTGCTTGAAGTCCGATGCGTATTTGAGCGAGGTGGTGCAGATGCCAGAGGACAGGCCGAACTCTGTCTCGTTGGCCACGTGCAGGGCTTCCTCGTAATCTTTCACACGCACAACACTGGCAACCGGGCCGAAGACTTCTTCCTGGTTGATGCGCATTTGATTATGCGTTTCGGTGATCAGGGCTGGGGTCAGGTAGAAGCCATTCGTAGCGCGCTGTACGAGTTCGCCACCAAAGGCAATGTGGCCTCCTTCACGCTTGGCAATCTCGATGTATTCCAGATCTTGCTTCAGCTGTGCCGCAGATACCACAGGCCCGATGTCTGTGCCTTTGTGAAGCGCATGATCCACTTTCAACGATGCAAGCCGCTCTTTGACGGCGGCAACGAATTTGTCGTGGATGCCTTCCTGGACAATGAAGCGGCTGGAGGCGGTGCAGCGCTGCCCCGTCGAGAAGAATGCCCCCTGAACGGCGACTTCAACAGCTTGGGAGAGATCAGCGTCGTCTAAAACGACCAGCGGGTTTTTACCGCCCATCTCAAGCTGGACTTTCGCACCTCGGGTCACGCATTCAATGCCCACTGAACGGCCAGTAGAAGACGAGCCTGTGAACGTCAGCGCTTTAACCTTTGGATGTTTGGCAAACACTTCGCCCACCTGCGATCCGGGGCCCATAACCAGGTTGAACACACCAGGAGGTAGCGCGCCGGCACGGGTGATGATTTCGGACAGTGCCCAGCCACTGCCGGGCACTAGATCAGCAGGCTTGAATACCACTGCGTTGCCATACGCCAAGGCAGGGGCAATCTTCCAGGCAGGAATTGCGATCGGGAAGTTCCAAGGGGTGATGATACCGACGACACCCTCAGGCTCCCGGCGGACGTCAGTCTCGACGCCTGGGCGAATGCTTGGCAGGCGCTCTCCAGAAAGGCGAAGCGCTTCACCTGCAAAGAATTTGAAAACGCGGCCAGCACGTGTCGCCTCCCCGATCCCTTCTGAGAGGGTTTTACCTTCTTCACGCGAGAGCAGTTCACCCAGTTCATCCTTGCGTGCAAGGATTTCCGTGCCGATGCGATCCAGTGCATCGCTGCGTTGCTCCGCTGTCATGCGCGCCCACTGGGGTTGGGCGTCTGCTGCAGCTTCAACTGCTAGCTTTGCCTGTGCTGCGTCGGCACGAGCGTATTCGCCTACCAGGTCATCCGTATCCGAAGGGTTGATGTTGCGATTGATACTGGCACCTTCAATCCATTGGCCAGCGATATAATTTTTATTCATGAACACTCCCGGGTAGCGATTCTAGATTTCCGGCCCGGAATGCTCGTCTCGGACGAAGTATGTCGATGTGATATTGACGAGGATTCTGTGAGGGGAGGCCGTGGCCAAAACATACCGGAAGCTTATGAATACAAACAGGGAGGTATCTGTGCCTCGCATTCATACCCGCTGTGAATGCTGGTCACGGCATCTTGGCAGGGGCTTTGCGGGTGCGTCAAAAATTGGGAGTATAAAAAAGGCGCCAATTATTGGCGCCTTTTTTGATATTAGAAAGTTGGGGGTGATACTGCGCTTACAACAACGCACTCTTCATCAAATGGATTATGCATCTTATGCGGAATACGACTGTCGAAGTAATAGGCGTCGCCCTCTTCGAGAATCCTTGTCTCATCCCCAACAGTGACGGCGAGACGACCTTTGACCACGATGCCGCCTTCTTCCGCCTCATGTGAGTAGGATTCCTCGCCGGAGTCCGCACCGGGTGCCCAGTGCTCATGAAGGATCATCATGGAGCGGTTATTCAGGTTTGCGCCGACCTGACGATAGGAGACCATCTTGCCATCAGCGATTTCGGTGAGTTCATCTGCCTTGTAGAAAACAGCAGCATCCACGTTGGTCGCATCTGAGAAGAATCCGCTGAGTGTAACGCCTAGCGGCTTGAGAAGACGGTGCAGAACACTAATGGAAGGGCTGGAAAGGTCACGCTCGATTTGCATGATGGCGGGATGGCTAACGCCGCTGAGGGCGGCTAAGCGCCTAAGGGTCAGCTCGTTTTGCTCACGAAGGGCGCGCAAGCGCTGGCCTACAGATTGTTGAAGCTCTGTATTAGGTGGATTCACCGGAGCCTGATGGGGATTAGACGCAGCTGTCGTCTCTGTCCGATTAATCAAGCCAGTCACACTGCATCCTCCATAACGGCCAGGTGGCAGCACCCGGCAAGCATTTGTATACACATGCGAAGGATGCTAACACAGCGTAGGCCGCTAAAGCAGTGACCCCCTGTCCACCCTTGGGTTTCCGAGCGGTACCTATCTCGGTCAGGGGCGGAGCGGGGTGCTGGCTGAAGAAAAAGTCTGCTACCCGAGCGTGGTGCCGGGCAGCAGCGGAGGAAAGGACTTCCAGCGTCAGGTCGGTTTGAGGCTCATCTTCATGGCGCTCCGTTTAGCCGAGAGATCCGGCTGGCTTTTCTGAAGGTAAAATCCGATTGCCACCAGCAGAGCTGTCAACCCCAGCGTGGACAGCAACTCGACTCGCTGGCCAGGGAAGCAACCCATGACGACGAAGATAAGCAAGATGAAAGCAATGGTGGCTTTGGTCAGATGTGGGAATAGCCACATTTTGACCTCAAGCTTCTCACCTGCTTCCTCGAGTTTTTTGCGCATGTAGAGCTGCGTGACGGCGATCACCAGGTACATCAGCAGCGCGATGGCCCCACTGGTGGCCAGCAGGAACTCAAACACTTGCTTGGGCAGCATGTAGTTGGCGACCAGTGCGAATATGGCGACCAAGGAAGTCAGACCGATGGCTGCCAGGGGAACGCCATTGGGGGTGGTGTGAGATAGTGCAGCAGGGGCATCGCCACGAAATGCCAGCGAGTAAACCATGCGGGAAGCTGTGTAGATTGCCGAGTTCAAACAACTGGTTACAGCAACCATGACAACGATGCTCATAATTCCTGGAGCCCAAGGGATGTTCATGGCGTTTAGCACCGCCTGGTAGGAACCTTGTGAGAGACCTGGGGCGTTCCAAGGTATCAGGCAAACCACTACGAACATCGAACCAAGGTAGAACAGGCCGAGACGCCAGACCACGGAGCGAATGGCTTTCTTGATGTTTGCTTTTGGTTCTTTAGTCTCAGCGGCGGCGATGGTGACGACTTCGCTTCCCTGGAAGCTGAACATAGCGGTCAACAGCGCTGCGACGATGGCGACATAGCCGTTGGGCGCAAAGCCTCCATTAGCTGTGAGGTTGGAAATTCCGCTGACGGATGAGCCAGGAAGAACGCCGAAAATTGCCAGCATTCCAAGGATGATGAAGGTGACAATTGCGATTACTTTGAAGAGGGAGAGCCAGTATTCCAACCTACCGAAATTACCAACGCTAAGACAGTTGGTTGCAATCAAACCAAGCGTAACAACACCTGCTGCGAGCCAGTGTGGAACGCCTATCCAGTCGCCTAAGATGTTCCCGGCTACGATCGCCTCGATGCTGATGACAAGTACATAGAACCACCAGTACAACCAGCCAATAGAGAAGCCTGCCCAACGACCTAGCGCCTGGTCAGCGTAGGAAGAGAATGACCCTGTATCTGGTTTCGCCGTAGCCATCTCGCCAAGCATCTGCATGACAAGTACCACGATGAGAGCTGCTGCGAGGTAAGCGATGAGTACCGCCGGGCCTGCTTTCGCGATTGCGTTTGAGGAGCCTACGAAGAGGCCGGCGCCGATAACCCCACCAATGGATATCATCGTCACCTGGCGGCTCTTGAGGCCACTCCCTAACTGGTTGTTGTGCTGATTTACTTTGTTTTTCATGTCACTCACCACGCTTGCACACTGTATTTTTTTTGGGCCGCAAGGCATTAGCCGCGAGGATGACAAGATACGCATCTCGGTTCCTCAGGATTACAGTGTCTTTTGTCAAAGCGGGTTTGCCTGGCAGTCAAAGCATCGCTCGCTCTCCCTGCGTGATCAGCGTAAACGGGGCGATGGCGCGGCATGCCAAGGCCCTATAGGTGTCTGAGCGTCCTTTGGCAATGGTAAGTCCGGGCCCGAGCGTTACTTTGCCGCCTGAGCATGAGGTATTGCCAATGGCAGGGACTCTAGCTGAACCGGTGTGGAGGCTTCAGATTTTGAATCCGTCGACTAGCTTCATCAAGCGGTGCGTTTGATGATCGAGTGCAGAGCATGCGTCCAGAGTTGCTTGCAAGTTCTTGATGGCTTCTTGGTTTAGGTCGCTGATATGACTGATATCTACGTTCAGTGCCTCAACTACCGCAGTTTGCTCTTCGGTAGCTGCGGCGACCGACTGATTCATCCCGTCGATCTCACTGATGCGGGATGTCACGCTGTTAAAGTGTGAGCCTGCTCGGTTGACCGCCTCCACACTTCCGTCGCTTTTTTGTTGGCTGTTGACCATCATCGATACGGCGCCGCTGGCCTCTACCTGTAGCTCCTGGATCATCTTTTCGATTTCTTGTGTCGACTGCTGAGTGCGATGGGCAAGCCCCCGTACTTCGTCTGCCACGACCGCGAAGCCTCGACCTGCTTCACCTGCTCTCGCGGCTTCAATGGCCGCATTGAGAGCGAGCAGGTTGGTCTGTTCGGATATGCCTCTGATGACGGCCAAGATCTGCCCTATGTCACCTGTTCGGCTGTTGAGCGACTCAATAGCGCTGCAGGAGGACTGAATGGTATCGGACAACGCCCCCATCGCATGAATGGTCTGTTCGACTGCGTCCTGCCCGTCCCGCGTTTTAGATCTGGCGGAGGAGGCTTGTCTTGCTGCTTCGCTAGCGTTTCTTGCTATCTCATGGGCCGCCGCACCCAGTTCGTTTATCGCTGCCGCGACGGACGTCGTGCGCTGCGTCTGTTCATCGGTGTTTTGCATGGAATGGTTGGAAGTATCGAGCACCTCTTGCCGTACTTGATAGAGATCCTTGGTGGCTGCAGCAACATCGCGGATTGAGCTATGAACGCGCTCCACGAAGCGATTGAACGCTTGCGCGAGTAGCCCGAACTCATCGTGCCCTGTGACTGACAATCGACGGGTCAAATCACCTTCACCAGCGGCGATGTCTTGCATAGCAGATGTTATACCTCGCAGCGGAACGAGTAGGTATTGGATAAGAAGACCGAGCAGTACGATGGTGGCAAGCACCGTCACGCCAATCGCTACTACAGCCGTGATGCGGAATTTCCTGAGCGGTTCGAACGCTTTTTCTTTATCGACCGATAGCCCCAAGTACCAATTTACGGAGGGTAAGCCGTCGATCTTGGTGAAGTGGATCAATCGTCCTCGGCCCCCCAGTTCAACGTCATTCAGGTCGTGAGTGAACGTTGGTGTTTCATCCGGGTAGATATCGGCGAGCGACTTGTTGACCTGGTCAGGGATGGGGCTAACCAGCACTTTCCCGTCAGCGCTCACCAAAAATGCGTAGCCTAGCCCTCCAAGGTCGATGGAGTTCACAGCCTTTACCATTTCACCCAGGCTCAGATCTCCGCCGCCAACCCCGACTAGCTGCCCTTTTGTGCGAACTGGAGCCATGATCGAAAGAACAAGAGTCTGGGTAACCATGTCGAGATAGGGTTCGGTGATAGTGGTACCACCAGCAGCTACAGCGTTTTTGTACCAAGGTCTTGATCTCGGATCATAGCCTTCAGGCATCTCTGAGGAGGGCGATGTGATGAATTCTCCACTGGTGGTGCCAATTGACCTCAGGCTGAAGATTTCACTAACAGTTTTCCCACTCAGGTGGCCGTCGATGCTGCCGCGCGATGGATCTAGCTCGATCCCTTGAAGCATCGTTTCGACAGCTTGTACGCGCCCAAGCAACCAATTCTGAATGTTGCTCGCGTTGGTGCGACCTGCCTCGCCGAGGTTTTGATTGATGGAGTTTTCCAGTGTTTTGCGCTGATAAGAGTCGGTGTATAGGGTGAACGCGGCGAAAGCTGCAATCACCACTAGGGATTCTCCGAACAAGTTACCCACCAGCCGCAAATGGACGGCTTGGAGATGCCGAAAACCCCGATTTTCAGCCGCTGATTATTGGAAAACCAAGGCATAGCCTTGGTTTTCTGCCCTCACGGGCGCA